>JALVRI010000098.1 GCA_027031325.1 Desulfobacteraceae bacterium | reverse complement strand
GTTCATCGAAATGCTTCAGGAAGTTGTCCTTTTGGACGGCATCCATCGCCGGTTCCTGTTTCAGGATTTGGGCATCCAAACCCGCTTGAACCAGCCGTTCGAACACCATTTCCAGATATTGGTAAGAAGGGAAAAAGACAAGGTAATTGCCCGGCCTGGCGTCCGCCAGCGCCTTTATCAAAGCGACTACCTGCCGGCAGCTGGCTTGCCGCTGCTGATAATAGGTCGAAACATGGTGAGCGACCAGGAGCTGAAAGTTTTGGGCCGGGAAAGGTGAATCCAGGCGCATGGACGGCACCTTTGAGGGCAGCCCCAGCAAACGGCGGAAATAATCCAGGGGAATCATGGTGGCCGAAAACAGGACTGCGGCCCTGAAAGAGTTCCACACGGGTGCAAGGCGGCCGGCCGCATCCATGCAAAAGAGCCTGACTTGCAATCGATCACCGTCGGTTTGATAGATAAGGCGGTAGGTATGGTCAAACTGCCGGGCAGTACGGACAAAAGCCGCCGCCTCGAAGTAAAGCTCCTGGAGCCGTCCCCGGTAGTCAGCCGGCCGGTTCAAAACCAGCCAGTCTTCCGCCCGGCGGCAAAAATCGTCAAGCCTTTCAAGGAGTCCGGCTGGAAGCTCTTTTGCGACCATCGATCCTCCTCGTGCGGCGGATTGTCTCCGGACCCCGGCCAGCCAGGCATTCACCCTGGTCAGGGCACGGTAAATACCGGGCAGATAACCCTTGACGCGTCTTCTCAATTCCAGCAAGGACTCCTTGCTGATCCGGGCTGAAAACATCTCGCGGCCACGTTCCACCAGGTTATGGGCTTCATCTACCAAGAGGGTGAAGCCGCCGGCCTCACCGTCGGACATGAGCCACCGGAGGGCGACCCTCGGATCGAAGACATAGTTGTAATCACAAATCACGCAATCGGCGCTTTGAACCAGTTCCATGGAAAGGGCGAAAGGGCAAACCTGCCATGACACGGCCAGGGATTCGAGGACCTTGCGATCCACCGCGTGCTTTTCCCAGGCCGCATCCAGGGCTCGAGGCAGGCGCTCATAATAGCCGACGGCATAGGGACACTGGTCCGCCAGGCAATTTTTCCCCGGTTCCGGACAGAGCTTTTCCTTGGCCGTCAGGCTAAGCGATCTCAGGATCAGCCCCTGCCCGCGCAGCTGTCGAAGGGCTTTTTCGGCCGCCAACCGCCCGGTTGTGCGGGCGGTGAGGAAAAAAATTTTCGTCGTTGCCCCCTCGGCCATGGATTTGATGGCAGCAAAAAGGACCGCCATGGTCTTGCCGATACCGGTGGGAGCCTCGATCATTATCCGGCCGCCCCCTGAAATCGTCCTGTAAACAGCAACGGCCATTTCACGCTGTCCGGACCTGAAGGTATCGAAAGGAAAAACCATCGAAAGGATCGAGGCATCCCGTCGGGCCTGCCACGCCATCTGGCAAGACAGCCAGCGACAGTAGCGCTTTACAAGGCTGTGGAAAAACCTTGCCAGATCTTCCGTCGTCAAGGTCCTGGCATAGACGTGGCTGCTTGATGTAGGCAGGTGCCAATATGTAAGGCGGACCTCGATGGCCGCAAGATCGTGCTTGCAAGCCCACATGTAAGCGTAGCACCTGGCCTGGCCCCAATGCCGGGGATCCGGCTGCCGGAGCAACTTGGCGGGACTGGTGTAAGTCGATTTAATCTCTTCTACCACCGTCTTGCCATCGACCCAAAAGACGCCATCGATCCTGCCTGAAACCTCGAGGACCAGCTCGGGACGGTCGATTTCCAGTTTCACCGCCTGCTCCGCCAGATAATCTTGCGGCCTTTCATCCCGCAGCTTGCGGTGGATACGGATCCCCTCGAGCGCCCGCTGGGGACCGCTGAAACCGAATTCCAGGTCGCCGCTGCGCAAGAACAAATCCACCAGGTGGCGGACACTGACTGTCAGGCGGGGTTTCAAGGCGACGTGCTCTTGGAACTTGAACAGGTGCCTGGACAAAGGTAGGCCGAGGCCGAGGCGGAAAACCTGCTGCGATGGTTCCATACCAGATGGGTTGCTCCCAACTGGACGGCGCGTTGTTTTATGCGCAGGATCATTTTCTCTGTCTCCCGCCACTGAAAAACGGCGTCCGCATCGGCGGTTTCATTCAGCACGCCCAGCAGGCGGCAATTGCTGACAAGCTGGGGTTCGA
>JALVRI010000097.1 GCA_027031325.1 Desulfobacteraceae bacterium | reverse complement strand
TGTCAAGTTCTTTGGAACGCAGATCCACGTTTCCGTAAAAATAGGGGCCCACCCAGGCGGTGGTCACCCCCTTTCCCTCCAACCGGCGCGGCACATGGAAGTGAAGTGGCCGGGCGCTGCAGACAAAGTAGAGTTGCCGGCCGGCAAAGACCAGGACGTTATCAAACACCTGCCCGGCCGTGGCGTAGAGGCAGGCGACCATCTTTTTCTCCACCTCAGAATAGTAATTGCCGCCGACGTTGATGGCAAATCCGAGAACACCGTCTTTTCCCAGGTGTCCGGCGGCGGCCTGAAAGAACTCCAGGGTAAAAAAACGATTGGCCTGGAAAGTATCCGGCTCGGACAGGTTGACCAGGATGGCGTCGTACCTTGCGGACGTTTTCCGGAGCAGGTGGCGGCCGTCGTCCCGGATCCGGTGCAACCAGGGATAGTCCTTGACAAACCCGTATTCAGACTGCCACTTGAGGACCACCGGGTCGAGTTCCACCAGGTCCACCCGTCGTGGTTCATACTTGGCAAGCTGATCCATCATCCCGGCCAAGGCGCAAACGACCATCACCCGGGCACCCCGTCCCACCTGGCTCATGGCGTAGTGCACCGCCTCTTCCGCCCCCACAAGATCATGGGTTGAAGTCACCGGCCGGCCGTCCAGAACCATGGTCACCTGCTGAGCATGGCGAACCACGGCCACCCTCCCGTAGGGGGACTCGCTTACCGCCAGCACGTCTCCGGAAAGGGACGCCATCCTGGCCGGAACGGCCAGCATCGCCAGAACCCAGGCAACCGTCAGTAAAAACGCGGCCGGCCATCCCTTCTTTCCCAGCATCCAGAGGCAAATCAGCGCCAGGGGGAGATGGACCAGGACAAGGGCCTGGGCCGGGGTGGTCCAAAAGACCAGCCAGAAGCCGAAAAGGGCCGCTCCGGCCAGGTCTCCCAGGTTATCGGCCAGATAGACCCGCACATCCGGAAAGGCGGCCCTTGTTCTGCGCAATACGATCAGGCTGTATGGCAACACGAAGCCGACTGCCAGGGCATAAAACATTAAGGTCGCCAGGGAAAAGAAGAAGACCGGGTAGAAACCGACCGACACACCGGCCGGAGCCAGCAAGCCGCGGCCGATGCGAATGGCAGCCAGCTGGAACAGGGCCAGGGGCGGCAGTAAAAGGGACAATGATGCCAGGAGCGCCGGCGACTCCCACCGGCAAAGGCCGGCCAGCAAGGACCCGCAGCCACCCAGCAGGAGCCATAGAAAGATCACCAGGGCCACCACGATCTCGTTGCCCTGGAACTGGGTCATGAGCTCGCGCACGAATACGAGTTGGGACGTCACCGACGCCAGGCCGGTGGCCACCACCAGGGCGACTATTGTGCGGCTCACCCCGGCCTGCTCCGGCACGGGTTCTGATTTCATAACCAACAGCTCAGCCCGGAAGCGGGAATCGATCAATCCGGCTCTTCAAAATACTGCACCTGGTAAACCTGCACCTGCAGGTCGCCCTTGCGCCACTGGTCGGCCGGCAGGCCGGCCTTCATGCAAAGGTGGGAAAGAAACGACTTCGGCTCCGGCAACTGTTGCCAAACCTGGGGCAGGAAGGTCGCGCTGGCCGGCCCCTTTGAAATTATAACCCCGTCCAGCCCGGGCCTTAGCTTGCGCAGCAGATCTTCCGGCCCTGTGTATTCCAGGGGCCTGGGCTTGCTCAACACGCTGACCTCTATACGGACCTGATCCAATTCATGGGCACTGAGGGGAGCAAAGCGGGGATCATGGAAAGCGGCGTTGACGGCGTTGCGCCTGACCCCTTCTTTGAGGGGCTCGTAACCTTCCAGACTCCCGATACACCCCCGCAGATTACCGCCGATTGTAAGGGTGACAAAGGTTCCGCAGCGCTGGTCAAAGGCCGGATCGGCAAGCTGCGGTTCCAGGTCTTCCAGCTCTGCGTGCCGGCCAAAGCGTTCCAACAAGCTCCGGCGGGCCAGTTTTACCAGCACCTGGCCCTGTTGTTCGGTAAGTTCGAAATCGGATTTTTGGTTCTTTTCCATCGGCCTTTCTCCCCAAAAAGCCACCGCGCCGTAACCCACCACGGCTGACCGGTCGCCGGCTGTATCGCCGCTGTTGGAATAGTCCAGTATCCCGGCCTGCCATCCGAATTTCCCGGCCAGGCTCATCAACACCTCCAGGGCCAGGTGGCCACAGGCCCGGTTGGGTTCCCCCAAAAGCCCGGCATCCCCCTTTACCAGGGCTTCCAGAGTGCCGCGGTCGCGATCGACCGCTTCGTCGTAAGGCAGGTAGTGGGAAAGGTCTGAACTTGCCACCACCAGAGTATGCCGGTCCACCAGGGGAGCCAAGACAGAAGCGATTTGCCGGGGGTCGCAGGCTCCCAGTACTACCGGAATGAGGTTGAAATGACCCAGGCGGAACTGAAGCCACGGCAAAATGACCTCCAGGCTGTGCTCGCAACGATCAGTTTCCGGCACCCGCCTGAAAGGCTTGAATTTACACAACCCGGCCGCCTCCGGTGCCAGGGGCACCAGGCCCAGGGGCGTCTCAAAGGCCGCCGCTTCGCTGACCGCCGCACCCCGGAAACCTACCCGGTGATCCGGTCCCAGCAGGATAACCTTGTCAAAAGCACCTTCCCCGAGCAGGCAGGCCCCCCTGGCCGCAGTCCGCCCGCAGTAAGTGTAACCGGCATGGGGCATCACCAGGGCCCGCAGCCTCTTTCTGCTACCGGATGCCGGCCGGCAGCCTGCCTGGCGGACAAAATCCCGGATGACCTGTCTCAGACGCACCGGATCACGGGGGTAGAATTTTCCGGCCCAAACCGCCTTTCTTACCCCGCCGCCATGGACAGGGGTTGCCCATAACAACCAGGTGGCCAGCAACAGCCCGACCGCCTGCATTGATACGGCTCTGCCTTCTTTCGACCATCGCATGCCTTTCATAATACACCCGCCGAGGATCTGGAATCAAACCGGAAATAACATTCAAATCCTCCGCCGCCGGCTTTCAGAAAAGATGCAGCTTGTCACGGTAGACCCGGACTACCTCCCGGGGATCGTCGGTGATCAGGAGGTAGTCCATGATCCAGGCCGGGGCCCGGCCGAAGCGGACCATGGTCTCGATCTGCTGCTGCATGGGCCGCCAGAAACGCCGGTCGCCCTCGGTATCGAAAAGAACCACCGGCACCTGTTCCATGATCGACAGCTTCATGTTGCAAAGCGTGATGCCAAGTTCTTCCAGGGAACCAAGGCCGCCCACATTGAAGATGGGAAAGGAGGCGATCTCGAACCATTTCTGGCGGCTGTGGCGGCAGGTGTCCTGGAAAACCTGGCAGAAATCGACATCTGTGGTCATGGGTTGATCGGTGATATCAAGGAAATTGGCCCCGGAAAGGATACCCCTCTGACGGGCCATTGTATTTGCCACCTCCATCACCCCGCTGCCGCCACCGGTGACAATTCCGATGTTGCGTCCCCAGAAAGCGACCAGGGCGTCCATCAGCTTACCCAGGCGCCGGCGGCCGGAATCGGAAAGGGCCAGGGTGGAACCGTAGAATGCGAAGAACATCGACTTGTGGAAAGCCGCCAGGCGCTCGGGAACCACGAAATAGCCCTTGCCGTCACGGATGGTGTGCACCATGATACGGTTGTTCAACCCGCAAACCCAGTAAACCCGCAGGCCGAAAGCGTGATATTCCAGCAGGCGGCTGTGGTCTTCCTGTGACAGGAAAGGGCCATGCTCACAGGAGGCCTCGTAGAAATAAATCGACTCGACCTTTCCCTCGGAAGCCAGGTTGATTATATCCCTATGTTCAAGCAGGTTGGGGAAATAGCGCAGGACGATCACGGCCGGACGCTTTATCTTGTCAGGATCGAAGCGCGATGTGGCATAAACATGGGCGCAGGCGCTTTTCACCGAATAGTTGCGTCTTTCGACCGCGCAGCGCGAAGGCGCAAGTCGGCAGGAACGCTCAGGCCCGTTTACCATAATCCGGGCCGACTCAAGACCGTCCTTTCCAGGCTCGATGACAGCCGCCGGCTTGTCGATAAAGGAGCAGGTCTTGCTTTTTCGGGCATCAAGGCGCCGGGACAGCTCCAGCATTTGGGAAAAGTTATAGCGGCCATAGGCGGCAGGCCGGACCTTGCGGCGCTCGCGGCGCCTGCCGTTGGGTGCCCCGTATATCCTGGCGGCAATCAGGGGATTGACGATGGGATGGCTGCTGCCGTTGACGATCTCAAGGTAAATCCTCACCCCCCTGGTCTTGATGGGGTCCAGGACGGTTGCCGGCAGATTACGGCCGAGGGAAAAACCGCTTTGCAAAACAACGTAGTGCTCGTTGAGATACATGGAACAAGTGGTTACAACACCCTTGCCCGGGGGGATGGCCACCGCCCCCACCGGCTGCCTTTCCTGGAAGCGGTTTAGCATCTGGCGGCCGTTTTCATGGAAGAGGATGCGGCCGAAAGTGGCCTTGTCGATCGGATGGCGCAGCTTGCAGACCACCTTGTGGGGCGCAATGACGATACTGCCGTCACTCGAGATGGAGGTGGAGGCCGGCAGCTTCAACTCGGCCTTTTCAATGGCTTCCATAACCTGTTCGGAGGTAAGCAGGGTTTCCGGATCGCAAAATACCAGCCGGCCCACCGGCAGTCCGACGTCGAAAAAATCTCCCAAAACTTCCAGTCCCGGGTAACCCGAAATGACCGAAGTGGCATGCTGGACGAGCACCAGTGTGTCTGCCTCAAGAGCGTCGGCCGAAACCGGGCCGCTGCCGGAAATCTGGATTCCAAGCCTGGCTATCCGTGATCGTTCACTGAAGACCAGATGTTCGGGCTGGGTTTTGAGCCTCTGGATCATGGGCTCTGAAAGCCCGAAAGCGGTTTCAAAGGTTATCTTTTGGGCAGTCCTTTCCAAAACCTTCACGATCACCCCGTCATCGGACCGGAGCACCCCGCGGAAAGAACGATTCTCCCTTCTGGCTCGGTTCATTGGTTATCCTCTCTGTTAACATTATTGCACTTTAGTGCACAAAAAGTACCACCGTTCCGGCAAACAGTCAATCATAACCATTCGTTTATAAAAGAAATAATTACGTCAAATTTGCATGCCGCAATTGGCACATATCTTGCTTTTAATCTTTTTGAACACCAACCTGCCCATAAATCACGTGATCGAGGGAAAAGATGCGCTGTCCTAAATGTGGATATCAAAGACAACCAAAGGACGATGCCTTTGTCCTGCCCACAGAATGTCCTGCCTGCGGCGTTGTTTACGCCAAGTATGAAAGCGAACGGCTGGCCGGGCGGATTCCGCAGCTGCTGCGCAAGCCGAGCCCGCTGGATGAAGCGACCCTCAAGCAAGCACGTGAAAGGGTCGAACAGCGGTTACGCAAAAAGATGCTCACCCAGGCAAAAAGCGAAGAAAAAGCCCGCACCTTAGAGCGGGCGCGTAAGATTTTCCTGGAAGAGCTGCGCCGGCGCTGGGAACAGGAAGCGGACCGTGAAAAATCAGCAATACAAAATTCAGACACAATCGAGGAGTCCGGATCCGAATCCCGGTCCGAACGGCTGCCCGCGGCCATGGCTGCATTGGCCGAAAGTTCCGACAACGCCCTGAGGGCAACGGTCCGGAAAGAAAAACTGGATCAAGAAAACAGCTTGCCAAATGAACATCCCGCCGGGAAACAAGCCGAAGAGATAGAAGAAATTTCAGACTCGGATATCGCCAGTTGCCGGCAAGGGCCAAAAGCCACGAAAGATACCTTTCAACAGCATGATCAAGCCTCAGGGCTCGAAACCGGATCACTGGAGTTGCATTTCAGAAGCGAGACTCCCCGGTGGCTTCCGATTGCCGGCATCGTGACCCTGATTGCCGGGATCGCTGGTGCCTTGATATCCTGGGTGGCTCTGGAGCCTGCCCAAGCCGGCACCCTTGCAACAGGCACCCAAGACGGACAAGGCCTGCCGCTGGAAATGATAATCGGTTTCTGTTACCTGGCCGTCGGGATCCTGGGAAGTGCCCTGTTCTGGATTATTTTCCTGATGACCCGCCAGCTCAACCAAATGCGCAACATCCTCGCGGCCTTAATTGGCCAGGAAATCAAGAATCCATGACCAGTACCTTGGCCCCCCTGATCTTGCGCCGCTTCAGTTCCAGCAAGGCTTGGTTGGCTTCCTCAAGGGCATAGGTCTGGACTTCCGGCAGGATCGGTATTTTAGCCGCCACTTCCAGGAAACGGCGGACATCACTGCTGGTTACGTTGGCCACACTCTTGATCTCTTTTTCGAGCCACAGATGACCTGTCCAGTCAAGATCGAGCAGACACGACTTATCGCCGCCCTCCTTGCGCACGGCGTTTATCACCAGCCTTCCTCCCGGCTTCAGGTTTGCCAGGGCTTCAACAACCGGTCCCCAGGCCGGGGTGGTATCGATGATGCTGTCGAGCAACTCCGGAGCCCTGTCTTTGGTATGCCCGGACCAGACGGCTCCCAGCTGGCGGGCAAAATCCTGTTCCGCCGGATTGCGGGCAAAGACATAGACCGGACTGTCAGGATAAAGGTGGCGGGCAAGCTTGAGCACCAGGTGGGCCGAAGCCCCGAACCCGGTCAAGCCCAGCCGCTTGCCATTTTCGAATCGGCACAGGGACAGGCTTCGATAACCGATCGCCCCGGCACACAGCAAGGGGGCGGCCTGAACCGGGGTAAAAGGTTCCGGGATTCGGTGGGCAAAGGCTGCTTCCACTTTCATGTATTCGGCATATCCTCCGTGGGCATGGCATCCGGTGGCCTTGAAATCAGGGCATAGATTCTCCAGCCCTGAACGGCAGAAATCACAATCGCCACAGGC
>JALVRI010000096.1 GCA_027031325.1 Desulfobacteraceae bacterium | reverse complement strand
CGCAGTAGTTGGCCGTAAGCAGGATCGATTGAATCCGCCGGACCGAAGCAGGTGGCATCCATACGCTGGACAAGAAAAAAAATGACCGCCCGGTGGCCTGCGGACTTCAACCGGCGGAGGAGTTGGAGGTGTTTACGTCCTCTTGCGGTCGGTGCATCCGGGAAAAGGGCGGTTTTGCCTTCCACCAGGGTGCAGTTTTTGATCTCCACGAAGCAGTCCCGTCTTCCCGGGGCACTGAGCTTGAGATCGAGGCGGCTGTGACCCGAGACCGTGATTTCGCTCCTGAAAGTCTCGTATCCCAAAAGGCTTTCAACCCGGGAACCTTTCAAGGCCATGGCCACGAGCCTGTTTGGTATCTGGGTGTTTATGCCTACCAGTGAAGAGGGCATCTCGATCATCTGCCAGGTATAGTGCAGTTTGCGATGGGGTTCCGGGTGATGGGAAACCCAGACCGTCCGTCCCGGTCGGCAGCAGCCGGTCATCCTGCCCGAATTTGGGCAGTGAGCCGTGACCTGCTTGCCGTCTTCCAGGCTGACATCTGCCAAGAAGCGTTTGTAACGTTTTAGGAGGCGGCCTTTTATCAGCGGCGGCCATTCAAGTTTATCGGGCGCTTTTTTCAGGGGCATGGTTGTTATCCTGCTCATTGCCGGGAGTCGGATTCGGCCTGCCTCCATCCCATCTTGAAGCTGACAGCCGACCTTCCGGCAACCGTTTGCATCTAAAGAAAACGCCACCATGGCACCGGGTGCCGGGTGGCGTCAAGACCAATCTGTTTTGGGGGAAATTATGACCGGATCAGGGATGAAGATCAAACTTGTTTGGGAGCCAGTTTGAGGATGCCCTTGACCCTGTCGATCAGCTGGTCACCCTTGAAAGGCTTGACCACGTAGTCCTTGATACCCATCTTGACTATTTTCATCACGCTGTCTTTGCCCGATTCGGCCGTCAGCATGATAACGGGTATCTCCTTGAGCTCTTTTTCGGCCTTCAGTTTTTCCAGCATCTCGATTCCGGTCATAACCGGCATGGTGATATCGAGAATTATCAGGTCAGGTTTTTCCTTGGCGGCCAGAGCCAGGCCTTCCACCCCGTTTTCGGCCTCCAGTACGTCGCAATTGTAGGGGGAAAAGGCTTTTTTGACAATCATGCGGATGGTTTTGCTGTCGTCCACAGTAAGTATCTTGTATGCCATGAAAGAACTCTCCTAGGGTTATTCTTTTCCGGTTGGCTGTCTCAGTACAAGCTGATTGCATCCTAGTTAACGGCACCTATGGTCTTTAACTTTAGCGATTTTTTGGTTGCAATTTCTTGGGTCGGGTATGGAGTATCAGCAACGCCGAGGTCCGATGATAGTTTCCGGGATGCAAAATTCGGCCAGTTCTCGCCGGTCCTCAACTATACAGTTCGCATCGAGATGGCCTCTAGGGGGCAGGCCTGCTGGCAAAATTGACAGGCTATACAGGCCGTGGCGCGGCTGAGGAAAGGATAACGGATAGTATCCCGCGAGCCGGAGTCGGGCTTGAGCTCGAGGCAGCTTACCGGACAGGCCTCGATACAGGCCCGGCAGGCGGTGCAGGCCTCGAGACGGAAAACCGGACGTGGCCAGTGGCGGCGGATACGGATCCTTTTGGCAAGCTTGCCTTGCGGGGTGCGGATCGACTGGTGAGGGCACTTGCGGCCACAGGCGCCGCAACCGATACAGAGTGAAGGGTTGATGTGGTAAACATGCTCGGGGCGGCCGGAAATGGCTCCAACCGGGCAGATGGTTTTGCAAACTCCGCATCCTAGGCAGGTCTGTTCGATTTTATAAGGCATTGTTGGTTTCCTGATTCAAACAGGCCGCTATGAATCCAGCCCGAGCCGCTTGCAGGTCCTATCCCCGGGTATTCCGGTATCCGGGTCCCAGCCCATTTCTTTCCAGTATAATCTGCGCAAGGCCCGCAAGGCCACCTTGCGGCCCTTGTTGGCCCCTCGTTTCTGGGGAGGTTGGCCGAGGGCCCGTTTGCTGATTTCGATCCTGGCCGGGTCTATCCCCTGGCCGAGGTTGAACAACTGCCGCAGGGTCTGAACCCTTTTCCCGATCTCCATGTACTCCTGGTTGCTCAGTTGCCATCCGGCGGCGGCGTTGAGCCATTCGAATACCGGTAAGCGCTCGATGCCGAGAAAGGCTCCGAACAGACAGGCCCCGGCTCCGT
>JALVRI010000095.1 GCA_027031325.1 Desulfobacteraceae bacterium | reverse complement strand
TTAGCACCTCCTCGGCAAAAGGGGAGATTAAACGTGCCGGCGCCCTTAACCCATATTAGTGGTCAACTCCGGTTCCCTGTCAACGGTTTTATGAAGACAGCCTCGGAATCCTTGCTCAGATCCACGGGGGCCATTTGGCGGCTGGAGCCGGACAGGGCCACCATATTTACAGCCGGCTGGTTTGGCGAAGATGCGCGGCGGAGGGCGGGCAAGGGCATTTGAAATGCATAATCCGGGTTAAAAGAGTTTGGCTCCTAGTCGTGAAACCAGCCCTGAAAAGGGGGAAATGGATGGTGGTACGCCCGGCAGGAATCGAACCTGCGACACCCAGCTCCGGAGGCTGGTGCTCTATCCCCTGAGCTACGGGCGCACACGGTCAGGAAACTAAACGATGAAGGACCCGGAGTCAAGTGCCATTTGCCATCTTTGACGGTTGGGTGGTTAGCAGGCCGGCAAGGGCTGTTTTGGCCTCACCCACCACGTAAAGGGAACCTGCGATACAAATGAGCTCATCCGGATCTGCCGAGCCGACGGCATGACCAACGGCAGCGGCTACCGGCGTCCGGATTTCCTTTTGGATGTCATACTGCGATGCCGCCTTGTAAAGGTTTTCGGCGGGCAGGGCCCTTCCGATTTCCGGCCGGGTGAATATGATCTTGCGGCAACATCCGGCCAACTGTTTCAAGATGGCCTTGAAAGGTTTGTCGTCCAGTATACCGACCACCATGGTGATGTTACGGTTTTGGTAGTTGCTTTTGAGGTGGCGGGCCAGATTACGGGCAGCGGCCAGGTTGTGCGCGCCGTCCAGGATCACCAGGGGCCGATGCATGACGATTTCAAGACGGCCCGGCCAGCTGGCCTCTTTGAGACCCCGGGCCACGGCGTCTGCGGTAAGGTCCAGGGCGCCTTGGGACGTAAGTAAATCGCAGGCCGCCAAGGCGTGGGCCGCATTTTCCACCTGGTGCCGCCCGACCAGGGAAGTACGCAGTCCGGTCCAATCGTGATGGGGCCCGTGGTAGTTGAAAGTCTCGCCTCCGGGTTGCCTTCGAACCCGGTAGTGACGGCCCAAAAAGTAAAGTGGGGCTCCAACCTCCATGGCACGCGCCGTTATGACCTTGCGGGCTACGGGCTGACGGGCACCGCATACCGTCGGCATGCCCGGTTTGATTATGCCGGCCTTTTCCCTTGCAATTTGGGCCAGGGTGGTGCCCAGGTAGTCTTTGTGTTCAAGGGAAATGTTGGTTATGATGCCGAGCTTGGGATGGAGTATATTGGTTGCATCGAGTCTTCCCCCCATCCCGGTTTCAATGACGGCCCACTGGACATTGTGACGGGCAAAGGTCTCCAGGGCCATGGCGGTGGCGAACTCGAAAAAAGTGGGCTCCCGATCCAGGCCATCGACTTTCTCGACGCGCCGGTAGGATTCTACGACTTCAGAATCGGTGATGGGCCGGTCGTTGACGCAGATCCTCTCGTTGAAGCGCTCCAGGTGGGGAGATGTATAGCGACCGACCCTGTAGCCGGCACACCTCAGGATGGTCGAAAGGTAAGCGGCCACCGATCCTTTGCCGTTTGTTCCGGCGATGTGGATGGTATCGTATTTTTGGTGCGGGTTGCCGAGCCGATCCAGGATTGTGCCGATCAGCTCGAGGCCGAGCTTGATGCCGAAACGGCGAAGCCGGAACATCTTTGCGAGGCAACTTTGGTAAGGATCGGTTTTCATCATTTTTTCTCCAGGCAAAGCTTGCTGGCCGGTATGCCGGGGATAAAAAAACCCGACCGCCGGGGCGGCCGGGTACCTGTGCAAAAGAAGCGGTTAACGATATCTTGCGCGGCGTGCAGCGGCGATGCGCTGCCGGCGTAAAGCTTCACGCTGCTTGCGGCGACGGTATTCGCTGGGCTTTTCGTAGCTTTTCTTAAGCTTCAAGCGTTTGAAAAGGCCGTCGTTCTGAATTTTCTTTTTCAGAATCCGCATGGCTTTTTCAAGATCGTTGTCTTGAACCTTGACCGTGATTGCTTTCAAACTGTCTCGCCCCCTTCGTCCCGCCCGGCCATTGCTGGCCGGATGGTTATTGTTTGTCACTTGAAACAAAATCTTCTATCCTGATTTTTGAAATTTTGCAAGCAAAAACAGCAAAACGCCGCCAAAAAAAACAGGGCCGCCAACCCGCAGGGTCGGCATCCGGGCAATCCGGCC
>JALVRI010000094.1 GCA_027031325.1 Desulfobacteraceae bacterium | reverse complement strand
ATTCACTGATATCCTTGAGGCCGGTGGTCGATCCGCCGGCCAAAATTCCCGGCTTGGCGGTGGCGACCGCGCTCAGGGCTGCCGTCGAGATAAAACCCCACTGGTTGAGGTTGCAGCCGGTCATTTCGGCAAGTTTCTGGGTGCGGCGGGCAGGCCTCTGTCCGACCGATAACACTACCAGATCGAAAGTCTCTCTTGCCAGTTTCCCGTCCGGGCCCAGGTAGGTCAGGACGGGGCTTGCGTCTTGGGGGGCGGGGGTCAGCGAGTGGACCCGGGTTCTTTCAAAACGCATCCCGGGCTTGGCCGCGGCCATGTCGAGGTAGCTCTGGAAAGGCAGGCCGAAGGTCCGCATATCCATGTAAAATATGGCGGTTTCGATCTCCGGTCCCCCCCTTTCCCTGGCCAGCAGGGCTTGCTTGACGGCATACATGCAGCATACAGAAGAGCAGTAATCAGCGTTGGTTTGCAGGTCACGGGACCCGATACATTGCAGCCAGGCGATCTTCTTTACCGGCTTGCCGTCTGCCGGTCGCACCAGGCGGCCGGCCGTTGGACCGCTGCCGCTTATGAGTCGTTCGAATTCGAGGCTGGTGATGACGTGGGGGCATTGGCCGTAGGCCAGGGTGTTTTTACTTTCGGCCGGGTTGAAATACTCGGTTCCGCAGGCCAGCACGATGGCCCCCACCTTTAATTCCTGGTCCCGGGCCGCCATCCGATCCTCGAAGATCCTGACCACCATTGGAATCATGCGGGCCGGGTCGAAGGGTTTCATCAGGTAGTCCAGGGCCCCCTGTTTCATGGCCTCGACCGCCGTTTCGACGGTGGCGTAAGCCGTCATCATGACCACGGTCAGCTCGGGGTTAAGTTCCCTTGCGCGCTGCAACAGCTCCACGCCGTCCATTCCGGGCATCTTGACGTCCGTAAGCATAAGCCCGTAAGGCTTCTGGCGGAGCATTTCCAGGGCCTGTTTGCCCGATGCGGCCATGTCGACCGCAAAACCCTCGTCTGCCAGCCATTCTTTAAGCGAGTCCCTGACGGCCGGCTCATCGTCGACTACCAGGATCCTGAAGGCCATCCTTTGCTCGTCAGACAAATTGATGGCGCCGGTGGGACACGCCTCGAGGCATTTGCCGCAACGGTTGCAGGCAGCCGGGTCGATCACGTAAGGGTTGGGCACGGCATGGGGGACCGGAAGATAGATTGCTTTGCGCGTCGACAGGCCGGTGTTGAACTCGTCGGCCACTTCCACCGGGCATACCCGGCTGCATGCTCCGCAGCCGGTACACAGCTCCGGATCGACCTGGGTCGGTACCTGGCGCAAAGTGACGCTGAATTCACCAGCCTTACCGGAGACCGAGGTCAGCTCGCAGCCGAGCCGCAGCTCGATGTTATCGTGGTAAAGTCCTTTGCGGAGGCAAAACTGGGAGCCGGAGTCCCGTTGTACCAGGGGCAGCATTTTGCACATTCCGCAGTGGTTGGTGGGAAACTGGTAATCCAGCCGGCTCAGGATGCCTCCCATGTGCAGGCTGCGATCGATCAGGATAACCCGGTATCCGCTTTCGGCAAGATCCAGGGCCGAACGGATGCCGCTTATGCCGGCCCCCACTACCAGTGCTTTGCCGATATTGGTTTTCATGGCAACTCCTTCCCGCCTTTTGATCTAGTCGATTCCGACGATTTCGCTGAATTCATTTTCCCTGAACTCGGTCAGCGGCGGCTTGGCCCCGGGATCGTTGCCGGCCTTGTAATCGAAGGATTTCTGCGTGTCGGCGGCAACGGTACAGAAAAGCTCGGCCAGGGGGATGTCGTTGGGACAGGCATTGGAACACTGGCCGCAACCCACGCAGGCCAGGCTCATGTGCGCCAGGCGCGTCAGGTGATAAAAAATGGTGTCGGTGGGCATCTTGACCGCTTTTTTGCGCCTGGCCCAGGCCATGTAGCGGCTCGGCTCGTGGTCGAAGGCGTCGGTGAGGAACACACATTCACGGCAGTAACAGACGGGGCATGCCACCCGGCAATTATAGCAGTTCACGCAGGCGGCAAAATAAGCCCCCAGCTTGTCGAGACCGTTTGTAGCCTCTGTCGTTTCGGCATACATCTGCCGCCGGAGCCCGGCACGTTTTTCAAGCATGGCTTCCAAATAGCTTTGGCGTTCTTCCGGCAAGCTGGTTGTCTCCAGCCCGAGGGACTCCAGCAGCCGGTCACCTGTTTCGGTCTGGCTGTAAACCAGGATTTGATTTCGCCAGTCGATTCCCCAAAGAGCAACCGCCACGTCGGCGTTGGCGGCCGTGGGCTGGTCACAGACGCGGCAAGCCGGTGCCAACTGCCTGTCTGGCGGCGCGTCCGGTTTTGCCGCAAGGGCGTCGGTATAAAATTTACGCGTGCTTTCCTTGCCGTTGGCCCCTGCAAATTTCAGGTAGTCTGTATTCTGAAAAGCCCCCAGGCAATCCATGCCGATTATTATCAGCTTGTCGAAGCTGCCCTGTTTCAGCTTGACAAGCTCTACAAAGGCCCGAATCTCGCAAGGCCGCATGGCGGCTGCAATCATTCCGCCGGCATCGGTGCGTGTCAGGCGGCAGACCATCTTGGCTCCGTTGAGGGGAAAAGCCGGTGCCAGGGGATCGGTCGCCGCGAGCATTTCAGGGTCGTCGATCAGGGTCGGCATCACCATGGATCCATGGGCCGGAAGCATCGGCACCAGGATCTGGTCAACCATTGGGCTTGCCATGATCGACCGGTACAATTGCTGCAGGGCCGCAGTCAGGTCAGCGTCGTTTACCTTTAGTTTTACGCAGGTTGCCATATTGTCCTCCGCCATTTCAGATGACCATTTCCAGTTTGGCCTGGTTCGGTCCGAGGGTCTTTATCTGGTCCACCAGATCGTTCATTACCTGGGCAAACTGCACCCCGTCGCTGGCGCCGATCCAGGTGAGGCGCAGGCGCTGGGGTTCGAAGCCGAAACGGGGCAAAATTTCCTTGAGCAGCTTGATCCTGCGGCGGGCCTTGAAGTTACCGTTTATATAATGGCAGTCTCCAGGGTGGCATCCACTGACCAGGACCCCGTCGGCGCCTTCCAGGAAGGCCTTGAGCACATACTGGGGATCGACCATGCCGGTACACATGACGCGGATCAGCCGCACGTTGGGTGGATAGGTCAGCCGCGAGGTGCCGGCCAGGTCGGCCGCCGTATAAGTGCACCAGTTACAGACAAAAGCGATGATTACCGGATCGAATTCACTCATTGCCAATTCCTTTTTTCTTCCATGTTTTCATGATTGTTTGCCCAGTTCGGCGACCGCGTCCATGAGACCGTCGATTTCGGCGAAAATCTGCTTGCTGACAAAATGGCGGCTCACGGCCGCTCCGCTGGGACAGTGTGCCGAGCAGCTTCCGCATCCCTTGCACACGGCCGGGTTGACCACCGAGACCTGACGCAAGGCGTCGAAATCGATGGCCCCGTACGGGCAGAGGGCGATACAGGCCTGGCAGCCGATACACAGGTCGGGGTCGATCCAGGAGGTTGTCGGTTCGATTTCGACCTTGCCCCTGGCGGCCAGGGCCAAAGCCTTAGCCGCCGCTCCCGAAGCCTGGGATACGGTGTCGGGAATATCCATCGGCTTCTGGCAGCATCCGGCCAGGAAAACTCCGTCGGTGGCGGTGTTCAGCGGGCCCAGCTTGGGATGTTCTTCGAGGAAAAAGCCGTCTGCTCCCTGGTTTACACCGAATATCCGGCCGACCTGCCTGGCATCGGAGCGGGCCTCGATGGCCGTGCAAAGGATCACCATCTCCACCGGGACCCTTAGCTTGCGTCCCAGCAGGGTGTCCTCGGCAACGGCCACCAGCTTGCCTTCTTCTTCCGGAGATTCCGCCTTATCGGTTATCTCGGCCACCTTGCCGCGGATGAAGATGGTGCCTTCTTCCTGGCAACGGCGGTAGAATTCTTCATAGCCTTCTCCAAAACAGCGCATGTCGATATAAAAATCGTAGACCTTCGTATGGTGACCGACCTTCTCCTTGATCAGGTGGGTATACTTCAGGGCGTACATGCAGCAAACCCTGGAGCAATATTCGTGGTAATTGACATCCCGGCTGCCGATACAATGCAGCAGGGCCACGCTTTCAGGCGGCCTTGCAAAGCGGCCGTCCTTGTCCCGGATCAGGATTTGACCGGAAGTAGGGCCGGTGGCATTTGAGAGCCGTTCGAATTCCAGGGCGGTATACACGTTCGGGAAACGCTTGTAACCGTAAGGGTACATCGGGCTGGGATCGAGAAGGTCGTATCCTGTGGCCAGGATTATGCTCCCTACTTCGAGCCTGATTTTTTGCGGTTGCATATGGTGATCGATGGCATTTGCCTCGCAAACCTGGACGCATTCCATGCAACGGCAGCAGTCGCCGCAGTTGAGACAGCGTTGCGCTTCCCGGCCGGCTTCTTCCGGGGCAAGGGACGATTCCACTTCGCAAAAAGAATTCAGGCGCTCGGCAACCGGTATCTCGGCGGCGACGGCCCGCGGGCTTTTGGGCAAATCCTGGGGTATGGGCGCCCAGCTGGAGCTGGAGATCTCAGGCACCTCCTGCGGCCGGGGTTCATCTTCAAGGCGTCCGCTTACGAACTTGTCGATTGCCTCCACCACCTTGTGGGCGGCACCGACGGCCTCTATCACCGTGGCCGGCCCGGTGACCGCGTCCCCGGCCGCAAATACATGGGGCAGGCTGGTCCGGTAAGTGACCGGATCGACCTTGAGGGTGTCCCGGGCCGTCCATTCCAGGCCGTCGACCGAGGCGGCCCAACTGTTGTCTGTCCTTTGGCCGATGGCCGGGATGACGGCATCACATTCGATCGTGAATTCAGAGCCTGCCAGCGGGCGGGGCCTGCGGCGGCCGCTGGCATCCGGTGGCCCAAGTTCGGTACGCAGGCATTGCAGGCCCCTGACCTTGCCTTGGTCGGAAAGTACCTTGAGAGGGGCCGCCAGGTATTCGAATTGAACACCTTCCTTGCGGGCGCCGTCGATTTCTTCCCGGTATGCCGGCATCTCCCCGGCACTGCGGCGGTAGACAACGGTGACCTGCTTGCATCCAAGGCGCAACAGGCAGCGGGCCGCATCGATGGCCACGTTGCCGCCCCCGATGACCACTACCCGGTCGCCCGGGATCGTCTCCCGGCCCAGGTTGACATGGCGCAGGAAGGTCAGGGCGTCGATCACTCCGGGTTCCTGTTCACCCTCTATCCCCAGGGATATGGGACGGTGGGCGCCAAGGCCCAGGAAGATTGCCCTGAAACCTTCCCTTGTCAGATCATCCAGGGTGAAATCCTTGCCCAGCCGCATTCGCGTGCGCACTTCGATACCGGTTGACAGGATATACCCGATCTCACTTTCCAGGACCTCCGGCGGCAGGCGATAATCGGGTATGCCCACTTTCAGCATGCCGCCGAGAACGTCGAGAGCTTCGAAAATGGTGACCCGGTAGCCTTTCAGGCGCAGGTAGTAAGCAACCGTCAGGCCGGCCGGTCCTGAGCCGATAACGGCGATTTTTTCCTCGCGCTCTTCGATGGGCGGTACTTTCAGCTGATGCGGGCTGACTTGTTCGGCGGCAAAACGTTTAAGGACCCGGATTGCAACCGGCTGGTCGACCTCAGCCCGCCGGCAGCGGGCCTCGCAGGGATGGGGGCAGACCCGGCCCAGGACCCCCGGCAATGGCAAACGCTCCATTATCAGCTCGACCGCCCTGCGGTACTTGCCCTGGGCGATCATCTGGACATAACCCTGGACGTTGATACCGGCGGGGCAGGTTGTTACACACGGTGCCAGGTCTTTTTTTTCGATGTTGAAGGTGATCGGGATGGCCTGGGGGAAACAGCGCCCGATGGCCTTGCGTTGTCCCAAGCCGGCGTCCCAGTGATTGGGGAGTTGGACTGGACAGACCTTGGCACACTCCCCGCAGCCGGTACAGGCGTCTTCCTTGACATAACGCGGTTTGCGCAGGACATCCACCGCATAATTGCCGATGAAACCCGATACATCTTCAACTTCGCTGTAAGAAAGCAGCTCGATGTTGGGGTGCTGGGCAACCTGAACCATTTTGGGGGTGCCGATGCAGGCGGCGCAATCGAGGGTGGGAAAAGTCTTGTCGAATTGAAGCATGTGGCCGCCCACGGTCGTGTCCCGCTCAACCAGATAAACCTTGTAGCCGGCATCTGCAATGTCCAGGGATGCCTGCATGCCGGCAATCCCGCCCCCCACCACCAGCATGTTTGGATTGACGTCCGCCTGGCGGCTGAAGAGCTGGTGATGGTAGTTGACCCTGTTGATGGCCGCCGCAACCAGGGTCTTG
Source organism: Desulfobacteraceae bacterium (assembly GCA_027031325.1). GTDB lineage: Bacteria > Desulfobacterota > Desulfobacteria > Desulfobacterales > Desulfosarcinaceae > JALVQM01. The sequence continues at coordinate 525 of JALVRI010000094.1, read as the reverse complement.
GCCTTGGCCGTGGCCTCTTCTTCATCTTCGGTTACCCAGGAGACCTGCTCTCGCACCGAAGCCATCTGGAAGAAATAAGGGTTGAGGCCTGCCCGCTGGCAGGCGCCCATGAAGGTCTTGGCGTGAAGGCGGGGCGAACATGATGCCACCACCACCCGGTTGAGGCCGAACTCGGCGATGTCTTTTTCGATCATGGCCTGGCCCGGGTCCGAGCACATGAACTTGTAGTCGCGTGCGATGACCACGTTGCTGAGCCGGCGGGCAAAGGCGGCTACCTCGTCCACCTTCACCCGGTAGGCGATGTTTACTCCACAATGACATATGTAGAATCCTATCTTGATGGTCATGATCCCTCCGCTGCTCCATTGCCGGAAATAGAAAAGAAACCCCGTACCAGGCTCAGTAGTTCATCGGCTTCCGGGGGTTTGGAAAGATAAGCATCAGGTTCGGCAAGCCATGGCCTTGAAGCAAAAGTCGCTCCGAGCCGGTGGGCCCTTCGCAAGGTGCGTTTGTCCAGGGTTGCCA
>JALVRI010000093.1 GCA_027031325.1 Desulfobacteraceae bacterium | reverse complement strand
ACTTGTTCAGGAAAACCACCGCCTCCATCGGGCCGGTACCTTCACTGCTGGTGGTCAACAAGCATGACCTGGAGCACCAGTGGGAGGTGGGCGAGCAAGCCCTGGCTTCCATGGGATCGATGGCGGACCGGGTCGTTTACACCAGTGCCCGGACCGGGCTGGGAGTGGACGAAGCCTTTGTCCGGCTGGCGACCATGATGATGGGCGATGGTGGACGATGATGAGTTGCGAAACGGAAATTGGCCTGCCCCCGGTCCTTGGGGAGTACCTCTGCTGCCGGATGCTGTCCGGAAGCCGGCCGGTATGTTTCCGGCTTGACCGGGACGGCAGGATCCAGGCCTGGCAAGGCCCCCTTGAACATTACGGTCTTGTCCCGCCGGAGGCGGGTGAGCCCATCGGCCGGTGCTACGATTTCATGGAAGGCCTGCTGCCGCTGGACCAGGACTTTGTCCACCTGCCCTGTATCCAGATCGGCTTGGGAGTGACGGTCGACCTGCACCTTGTGGGCGATGATGACCGGGTCTGGGTCCTGCTGCTGGACGCGGCTCACAAGGCCGCCGGAATCACCCCCCTGCAACAAAGAATCAACGAGATAGCCCTGGAAAACCGGCGTGGTTCAGGATCGGGAGATGACAGAACACTTTCTGAGACGGCCCTCATCGTCGACCTGCTGGAAGCCCTGGATATCGCCGCCTTGCTCTGGACAGGGGAAGATCGTTTCAGGCTGTTGGGCAAGGCTCCCGGCTGGCTGGTCGAGCTTTGGCCCGGGATTGTGGAGCAACCGTCGGACCTTTTGCCTTGCGAGACTTTTCCTTTTTTGGCCAACTTCCTCCTGGACGCCGTCCAATTCTGGGAGCAAGGCTCCGGCGGCAGGCTGGAGTCCGGCATTTGGAGCGAAACCGACGGCCGGGGAAAAGAATGTCTTCTCGAGGCTGTGGCGGTCAAGCTTGGAAAGGCGCGGATATTGGTCATCGAGCACGAGCGCGGCTTTGCCCGCGAAAGGCGCAAAGCCTTGCAGAAAGGCCGTGACCTGGCCCTTGACTACCATTTTCTGAACCGGCTCGAAAAGGGGCTGGAAAAGACCCGTGACGAGCTGGAGGAACGGGTCAGGGAGAGGACCCGCGAACTCGAGCTTGCCAACCGGCGCCTGGAAAATGAGTTGGAGGCCCGCGCCAGGATGGAAAAAGAGCGGGCCTTGATGAACATCCAGCTCCAACAATCCCAGAAGATGGAGGCGATAGGGACGCTGGCCAGCGGCATTGCTCATGATTTCAATAATATCTTGTCGGCTGTGATCGGTTTTACGGAAATAGCGATCTACGATGCGGCCCCGGGCACGGCCCTGAAGCGCAACCTGGAGCAGGTTCTCAAGGCCGGCTACCGGGCCCGGGATCTGGTTAAGCAGATTTTGACCTTCAGCCGCCAGACGGAGCCGGAAAAAAAACCGGTCCAGTTGAAGCTGGTGACTGCCGAGGCCTTGAGGTTCATCCGGGCCTCCCTGCCATCGACCATAGAGATCGTGACCCGGCTGGAAAGCAACTCGCTGGTGATGGCCGATCCTACCCAGCTCCACCAGGTGATCATGAACCTGGCCACCAACGCCGGGCACTCCATGGCCGGAAAGGGCGGAACCCTGGAGGTGGAACTTACCGACTGCCGGCTGGACGAAAACCAGGCCAGGTTGTTGGAGGTCAGCCCGGGCAGTTTCGTTTGCCTTAAAGTCGCCGACAACGGCTGCGGCATGAGCCCGGAAGTCATGGCCAGAATTTTCGATCCCTTTTTCACGACCAAGCAAAAAGAGCAGGGAACCGGAATGGGCCTTTCGGTGGTTCACGGTATCGTCAAAAGCTGCAGCGGCGGTATCCGGGTCGAAAGCGAACCCGGCCGGGGTACCGTGTTCAGGATATATTTTCCGGCCTTCAAGGCCGCCGGACACAGCGTGCAGCGGCAGGCCGGGCGACTGGCTACCGGAGACGAACGGGTCCTGGTGATCGACGACGAAAAGTTCCAGGTGGACATCATGAGCCAGATCCTGAACCGACTCGGTTACCGGGTGATCACCGCCACCGACAGCCAGAAGGGGCTTGATCTGTTTTTCTCAAATCCCGGCGGCTTCGACCTGGTCATTACCGACATGACCATGCCGAAACTCACCGGTCTCCAGCTTGCCCGCCGCATTCATGCCGTCAGGCCGGAGATACC
>JALVRI010000092.1 GCA_027031325.1 Desulfobacteraceae bacterium | reverse complement strand
CCCTTTCTGGATCACCGCCTGGTGGAGGCGGCCATGGGACTTGCCCCCAAACTTCATGTCGGATTGACGGGTGGCAAGCGCCAACTGAGGCGTGTCATGGGAGACTTCCTGCCAGGGTTTATCTGGCGTCGAAACAAACAGGGTTTTTTTATCCCGCTTCACAGGTGGTTTACGGAAGGTCCCCTAGGACAGGCCTTGCGCGGGCTGGCGGTTGCAGATTTCGGGCCCTTGGACAGGAACTATGTCCTGGAGTTGCTTGCGCAACACCAAAGCGGCGCGAGAGACAGGAGCTTGCAGCTATGGGCTGTCTGGAGCTACCTGTCCTGGCTTTGAAGGACGCGGCAACTTGCGGCGGGCGTGATTCAAATTGTATTCAACGGCCTTGTAGTCCGGATCCAGGGCATATACCTTTTCCCACTCTGCAATCGCTTCTTCCAGACGTTCTCTATTGAAAAACTCGATTCCGCGCTGGTAATGGACTTTCTTGTATTCTTCTATACTTGCATCAATATAACTTCCACATTCCTTGCAATTGATGTCATATGCCAAGGTGGCCTCGAAACCTTTCTTGGCTTTCAGAAAGCGCCCCAGTTGAAAGTCCCGCTTGGCTTGCTGGAAAAGGGCCTTTGGCAGGTATTCCAGGCTTACTTCATCGTGGGGATAGATAGCCAGGACGGCCCTGAAGGCGGAAATGGCTTCCTGCCAGCGCTTTTTCCTGAAATAGTGCAAGGCCCGCTGCCTTTGTTTTTCCAGCTTCCGACCGTCTCCCCGGAGATGATTTTTACCCTTCGTTTTTTGATGGATGTTTCTGAAAGGTATCTTTGCGAATCTTGGAATCTTGATGATACTGCCGTCTGACACCCGGGTTGCATCCACAAGTTTGTTGAAGCTGGCGATGGCGTGGAAAAGGGGAAGGTTACCGTAATACATCCTGGCCAACCTGGACAGGGACTGGCCGTTTTTGATCTGATGATTCGCGCTTGCGATAATCCTGGGCAGTGATCTGCGGTAATCCTGGGGCCAGCGGGACGTGGTTTGGGGAGGCAGAACTAGGACCTGACCCGGTTTCAGCCTGTCAGGATGCTCCAGGTTGTTAAAACTCGTCAAGACCTCGCATCCGTCCGTAGTGCCGTAGTATTTTTGGCATAAACCGTTCAGGGTGTCTCCGGCCTTTACAACATGGATCGCAAACGGCAGGGGCTTGCGGCCCAGTTGGGGAACCAGCATTCTGGAGGCCATGCCATGGTGCGGATCCAGACTCAGGGTTTTTTTTAGATATCGACGGGCCTCGGGATAACGGCCATGGCGGTAATAAGCCATTGCTTTGTTGAACAGCGCCTCGGCCTGGCGGCGGGTACGGGAGTCTGCCTTGCTTTTTGGCTCCGATTTCAAGATCTGTTTTCCGTTCGTGGCTTCTTGCCGGTGAACCTTTGGGTTCGAACTTTTCAGGCATCCTGTAACCAAACAGAGCACCAGAAACGAAACAATGATGGCAAGCTTATTTTTCATCTGCACGCCTGTAGCTCAATTCCGCCTGGATTTATTTTGAATTCAGGTTATTGTAGCGATCTTTATCATGGATGGAGCCAAGTTGCAACCGTCTCCGGGATTGTCCGGCAATTTCTGTTAACCCGGCGGAAGCTTAAACCCTTCCGGACACTTTACCGGAAATGCCGCTGCTTGTTTGTTTTGAAAAATAAGATAGGGTGTGTTATTGAAACTATTTTGACATGCCTAAGGCCAAGGTTGCGGATATCTATCCGGTTTGGCCAAATCATGGCCGGGAGCTGTTAGGATGGTACGCCTGGCAGGATTCGAACCTGCGACCTACGGATTAGAAGTCCGTTGCTCTATCCAACTGAGCTACAGGCGCACATCTGGATCGGCCCGGTCACTACCACAGGTTGCAGATGATGTCTATAGAAAACACCCTTGGCAGGCTGTTGAAAAACGTCATGAGCGCAGGTCAGACAAGGCAAAATGCGACCAAAAAGCGCGGTTGATTGGTAATAAATGAGCATTTTGAGTAGGATTTCAAGGCCCTATGGCCAAGCGTAATAGTTTTCAACAGCTTGTTAAACAGAATGCAAATACGGCCTTGCAGGGCAGGCCGGTATAGAAAAACAATATAACCATGAATATGAACAAGAAAAAGAAAAAGAAAAAGAAAAAGCAGATCGCTCCGAACGCGATTATAAATACCATCAATCCGC
>JALVRI010000091.1 GCA_027031325.1 Desulfobacteraceae bacterium | reverse complement strand
GAGGCCGACGAGCGCCTTGTAAAGTTGGCCGCCGAGGGAAAGATTGAGCTTGTGCGCAAAAAGTACGAGACCGGGGATCTTGAAGGTGCCTTTCTGGTGATCGGGGCTACCGACGACAGGGATCTGAACCGCAGGATCCACCAGGACGCCGAAAGCATTGGTTGCCTGTGCAATATCGTCGACCAGCCCGGATTGTGCAGTTTCATTCTGCCGTCGGTTGTTCGAAGGGGAGACCTGGTGATCGCCATATCCACTTCCGGCAGCAGCCCGGCCTTTGCGCGGCACCTGCGTTTACAGCTTCAAAACCAGTTCGGAGAGGAATACGAAAAATTTCTCAAGCTCATGGGAGCCATCCGCAAGCAACTTCTGGGCGCAAATGATGCTCCTGAAACCCACAAACAGCTGTTTGCCAGGCTGCTCGAGGGCAACCTTCTGGAATTGATCAAGACCGGCGAACTTGAAAAAATCGACTCTTTGCTCCATAAGGTGCTCGGGCCTGGCTTCAACTATGCCAAGCTAATGGACCAGGCTCCCTGAATCAAGGAAAGGAATACCATGGAACTGTTCTTTCTCCTGGCCGTGCTTTTCTACATGCTCAGTTCTGGCTGGTACTTTGCCTTTCTCTTTTTTCAAAAAAAGCGCCTGCGCCAGGTGGGTTGTGCCATGCTGGCAGCAGGTTTTGTTTTCCAGACCCTGGAGATCGCAATCGCCTTTGCGCGCGCAGGACACGTTCCGGCAAGCAACCTGCATCAAACCCTGGCGATCAGTGCCTGGGCCCTGGTGGGCGCCTTCCTGGTTTTCCAGTACCGTTACCGGGTAAATATTCTAGGTATCTACGCCGCGCCCCTGGCGGCCTTGATCCTGTTGGCCTCGGCCCATTTGCCCCGGGCAACCGCCGCCCCGGTATCCCTGTTCAAAAGCTTCTGGTTGCTTGTCCACATCGTCACCATCTTCCTGGGAGACGCGGCCCTGACCCTTGCTTGCGGCGTAGGCATCCTGTATCTGCTCCAGGAAAGGGCCATCAAACGCAAAAGCCCTGGTTTTTTCTTCAGACGCTTGCCCTCGCTGGACAGGCTTGACACCACCGGCCATGCCTGTATCGTTACCGGTTTCACCCTGCTGACCATAGGAATAATCACCGGGATGATATATGCCCGGGCCGTCTGGGGTCACTTCTGGAGCTGGGACCCCAAGGAAGTCTGGTCGGCCCTGACCTGGGTTTTTTACGCGGCCCTCTTGCATGAAAGGTTGGCGGTGGGATGGCGCGGAAGGCGGGCAGCCATCATGGCCATAGTCGGGTTCGCGGTTTTGCTGTTCACTTTTCTGGGGGTCAATTTTCTGTTGCACGGCCATCACGGACAATTTATGAAGCCAAGCCCATAAGTTTGAAACATCAAATGGATAAGATACTGTTAATAGGATTGAATCACAAAACCGCACCGGTGGAGATAAGGGAATGCCTGGCCTTTTCTCCTGTCGATACCGAAGCGGCCCTTGAGTCCCTGATTTCACATCCGGCCATCGAGGAAAGCGTGCTGCTTTCAACCTGCAACCGGGTGGAGATAGTCATGGCCGCCGCCAGGCCTGAGGATGCGATTGCGGCCGCCAAAAACTTCCTGGCAACATTCAAGCGGGTGGACCTGCAAAGGTTCGAACCCGCCCTCTATTTACACCAAGGCCAGGACGCGGTGCGGCACCTTTTCCGGGTGGCCGCCAGCCTCGACTCCATGATGGTGGGCGAACCCCAGATCCTGGGACAGATAAAGGAAGCCTATCGCAAGGCCACCATCAAAAAAACCTCCGGTGTGATCCTCAACCGCCTGCTTCACCGTGCTTTTTTCGTAGCCAAGCGGGTGCGCAGCGAAACAGGAATCGGTGATCACGCGGTTTCCATCAGTTACGCTGCTATCGAGCTGGCCCGTAAAATTTTTGGAGCCCTTGAAGGCAAACGGGTCTTGATGATCGGAGCCGGTGAAATGGCCGAACTGGCGGTGGAACATCTCATCCACCACCGGGCGGCCCGGGTAGAAGTGGCCAATCGTACCTTTGAAAGGGCGGTGGTGCTTGCCAAGCGCTACAAGGGCATCCCGATCAGGATGGAAGAAGTCGGCCAGCGTCTGGTTGAAACCGATATCATAATCAGCTCCACCGGCGCTCCCGGCTTTGTCATAACCAGGGAGCAGGTAAAGAGGATCCTGCGCAAGCGTCGTAAC
>JALVRI010000090.1 GCA_027031325.1 Desulfobacteraceae bacterium | reverse complement strand
GTGGCCCAAAGCCGGCGGGGTGAGGGCGGCCTCCAATACGGTGGCCGTGAAGAGCAGGTCTTGTTGCCCTACGGGGCCGACACGATCGAGCGCGCCCTGCGGCGGGCAATCAACTCCGAAACGGCCAGGATGACCCAGATGGTCCCTTTTTTGGCAACCACTGGTAACACGACACCGTTTATCGGGCTTTTCGGAACGGTGTGGGGAATCATGCATTCTTTCCACGGTATCGGGATGCGTGGCTCGGCAAGCCTGGCAGTGGTGGCCCCGGGTATTTCCGAGGCCCTGATTGCCACCGCAGCCGGCCTGGCGGTGGCCATCCCGGCCGTAATCGCCTTCAATTATTTCATGCAGCGCATCAGGCTGCTGGAGACCGAACTTCAAAGTTTTGCGGCCGACTTCTTGAATATCGTCGAGCGTGACATCCTTGCCGGGAAAGGGAGGTGATGCCATGGCCCTGGAGACAAATACCGACCGCCTCATGTCGGATATCAACGTAACTCCTTTCGTCGACGTAATGCTGGTGCTGCTGATCATTTTCATGGTCACCGCCCCGATGATGGTCCAGGGGGTCGACGTAGCCCTGCCTGAAACTTCTTCCGAGGCCCTGCCCTCCCAGCAACAGGTGCTGATCGTTACGGTTGACAAGGACCAGGGTGTTCACATCAACGATTTCAAGGTTGATCTGGCTTTTCTGCGCGAAAAATTGTCCAAGATCCTGAAAAACAGGAAGGATCGGGAAGTATACCTGCGGGCTGACAAGAACGTGCCTTACGGATTGGTCGCCAAGGTCATGGCGGAGATAAAAGCAGCCGGCGTAAAACGCCTCGGAATGGTGACCGCGCCAGTTCAAGAGGAAACCTCCAAGAAGGATCGTTGACGGATTGCCCCATGACCCTTCAGCGCCGGACATACCATGCCGAAGAAAGCAAGCTGTGGAAATACATGGCGGTTTCCTTTCTGGGACACCTGTTGATCATGGGTGTTTTTCTCTATTGGCCGTCCCAAAAGAATGAGCGGATATATATTCCCGAGGTGATCAACGTGCGGATGGTTACCCTGCCCAAGCCGGCAGCCGGTAATTCTCGGCCCAAGGCCAAGCTGGTACAACGCAAATCCAGGCCGGCGGCCCCCAAGCCCAAGGCCGGGCCTGACGCCGTCGGTCTTGGCAAGAAAAAGGTCAAATCTAAAAAGCACGTTACCAAGGCCTCGCTTAAACACAAGACCTTCAAATCCAAAAAGGTCCTCCGAAACGCGATCAAGGAGCTGGAGCGCAGGGTGGAAACGGCCCCTCCGGAGCCATTGGCCGAAACCCTCAAACGGCTCAGGCAAAAAGTTGCTTCGGAAAAAGCTCCGCCGGAGACAGAAGTCGAGGTGGGGACAAAGGCGGGCCTGAACACAAAGGCGCTTGGCCGGGGCAAGGGTAAAGCGGTATCCGACCTGTTGACCATTTACCGGGTCGAAATAGCTTACCAGGTACAGAAACACTGGGCCTTTTCGCCCGAACTTGCAGGTGCCTCGGGGAACCTGACTACGGGTGTTATATTCAAGGTTTTGCCGGATGGCGAAATAACCGATATCATCATAACCGACCATTCCGGCAATGCCTATCTTGATGAATCGGCCAGAAAGGCGATTCTCAAAAGCAGCCCGGTCAGCCCCCATCCCAAGGGGCTGAATCTGCCTTACGTGACGGTCGGGTTGCGCTTTACGCCCGAGGGTGTAAGATAGCATTAAATTAAATGCAAGTTGTGTTGTGAGGATTCGGCGGAAAAAAATATGAAAATACATTCCCGGACATTGATTTCGTTGCTTGTTGTCACCTCGTTGTTTGTGGCGATCCCGCGTTCGGCCCGGGGCCAGTTCGACTATATCGATATAAGCAACCCATTTTTGCGCAAGGTTCCCATGGCCATTCCGGTTTTCAAGAGCCTCTCCGGTTCAGGTGGTGAAAGGCCGCTGGCCCTGAAGATGACCCGGGGAATTACCCATTACCTGGAATTCACGAGCTATTTCACCATCCTGGACAGCGGTTCCTACCTTTTCGATCCCGAGCGTTCAGGGATTACGGCAATCGATATCAATTTCGGCAATTGGACCGTCATAGGCGCCGAGATGCTGATAACAGGAGGGGTAAAGCTATCCGGACAGATCATGGAGCTTGAACTCCGCCTTTTCGACACCTTCAAGCAGAAGCTTATCATTGGCAAGCGTTACCGTGGGCCGGTCGAGGATCAGGATCGCATGATCCGGCGCTTTTGCGGAGAAGTCATCCTGTCTTTGACCGGAAAGCGCGGTTTTTTCAACAGCCGTCTGGCGTTTGTTTCCAACGGTACCGGACACAAGGAGATCTATGTCTGCCGCTTCGACGGCAAAGAGGTCCATAGGCTAACTTATTACAAGAGTATCAGCATGTTGCCAGACTGGTCGAGCGACTCGCGTCACCTGGCTTACGTGTCCTACCGCAACGGCAGGCCCCAGATTTTCATCCACCGTCTGGCCGGCGGGCATGTGCGTTCCCTGACAAAACCCGGCCTCCAAATCACGCCGGCCTGGCGTCCCGGGCGGGCGGAACTTGCAGCGACCTTGTCGTTGGGCGGAGACCAGGAAATTTATCTGTTGACCGCTGCAGGGAAAACGATTAAAAGATTGACCAACAGCCGCGGAATTGACGTAGATCCGACATGGTCACCGGACGGGAAAAAAGTGGCGTTTGTATCGAAACGCTCCGGAAACCCACAAATTTACATCAAGGACATCGCTACCGGCAGGGTGACCCGGTTGACCTATCACGGCCGGTACAACACCCAACCGAGCTGGTCGCCCAATGGTGACCTGATCGCCTATTCATCCATGGAGCAGGGGCAAATCAATATTTACGTTTCAGATATAGAAGGCAACAACCCTGTCCGCCTGACGAGCGACCAGGGTGATAACGAGGCTCCCACCTGGTCTCCGGATGGAAGCCTGATAGCTTTCAGTTCAACCCGCACCGGCAAGTCACGGATTTTCGTGATGACCCGTTACGGAACAGATCAAAGACAGTTGATAGCGCTGGATGGTGAACAAAGCGACCCTTCCTGGTCACCGAACACCATGCAATAGACGAATGCTTTGGCTGTAACTAGCAAAGGAGGAAAAAATGAGGAAAAGAATGTGGATAAGCGTAGCCCTGTTGCTGATAGTGCCGGGGTTGATTTTGACGGTCTCATGCGCCAAGAAAGCTGCTGAGAGTGAACCTGCCGCCGTGGAAGCTACGCCGACTCCGGCCCCCCAGCCCGAGGCGACGCAACCCGAGCAGGCGGCCAAGCAGGAACAACCGGAACAGAGCGCCATCCAGGCCGAAGAGCTCAAGGCCCAGCAGGAGGCCAGAGCCAAGGAGGCTGCCCGTAACCTGTTCATCAACGAGGATATCTACTTTGCTTTTGACAGTGCGGCCCTTTCTGAGGTGGCCCAGCAGGTTTTGCGGAGCAAGGCCGATTGGCTCCAGGAAAACCCGGATGTTACAGTGACCATCGAAGGCCATTGTGACGAAAGGGGAACAGCTGCTTACAACCTCGCCCTGGGAGAAAGACGTGCCCAGAGCGCAAAGGCTTTCCTGGTAAACATGGGTATCGATCCGGCCCGGCTCAATACAATAAGCTATGGTGAAGAACGGCCGGTTGACCCCGGACACAACGAGGAAGCCTGGGCCAAGAACAGGCGGGTCCATTTCACCATAGACTGATCGTTTACGACAGTTAAAAAAAACGATCTTACGTTTGCGCCCAGGGGTGCCGGCAAATAAATGCCCAGCCGGGCAATGTTCCGGGTGGCTGTTGCATGCCTCAGGGGGCGTAAACAATCAAGCGGCAAGACCTTAGAGGCCACCGGCACACCTGTGCCGGTGGCCGCCTATTTGATTGCCGGTTCCAGCGGCAGTCGGTTGCAGGCCGTGTCTGAGTGGACTCCTGCCGGTTGTTTGCCGGTGGAGCAATGCCGGTAACCTGCTGACGAGGTGCAATGTCATGAAAAAGACGCTGATCTTTTTTTCCTTAACCCTGATCCTGACCGCTTGTGCTCTCCAGAAAGATGTTTATCTGCTCGAAGAGCGGATCGCCACTTTGGAACAAAACAACCACAAATTGCAGGAACGATACAGGCGCCTGGAAGAGCAAAAACAGCGGGTCGATGCCGGGCTGGCATCTCTGGACAAGAACCGCCGCAAGGATCTCAAGATCCTGCGTGAAAACTATGCCCGGGTGGCGGCCGACCTGGATCGAGTCGAGCAGGAGGCGAGGCTTGTTCAGGGACGGCTGGAAGAGGTGGAGTTTGTTCTGCGCAAGAAGCTGGGCAAGGCTGAGACCGATTTCGAGGCCCGTAGCAAACGCCTTGAAAATATCCAGATAGAACTTGCCGGGCTGGAGAAAAGAGTCGCCCGCTTGGAGCAGTACCTCAGTATCGAGAGCGGGGCGGTTGCCAAGCCGGCCGGTAAAGAAAACGCGACCGCGGCTCCGGCTACCCCTGAAAGCCTCTACCGGGCAGCCAAGAAGGATTTCGATGAGGGCCGCCTGGCGGCTGCACGCAAAGGTTTTAAAGACCTGATCAAGACCTTCCCCAAAAGCGAAAAGGCCGACAACGCCCAGTTCTGGATCGGTGAATGTTATTACCGCGAAAAATGGTACGAAAAAGCCATCCTGGAATACCAGGAGGTCATCGACAAGTATCCCAAGGGCAACAAGGTGCCTGCGGCAATGCTCAAGCAGGCATTGGCTTTTTTGAAGCTGAAAGACAAGGCCAACGCCCGTTTGGTGCTGACCAGACTGGTTGAGAAATTTCCCAAAAGCAACGAGGCCAAGATAGCCTCCCAGAAGCTCAAATCATTGTAGGCCTGTTTTCATGTCGGCTTGCGGCCTACAAGAAGAACTTGCAGATGGAGACCATAATCGGAATAGATCCGGGACTGGCGGCAACCGGAATAGGGGTCGTCAGCGGACAGGGGACAACGGTTCAACAGTTTGCTTACGGGGTGGTCCAGACGGAACCGGGCTGTCCGCTGCCTGAAAGACTGGAGAAAATATTTTCTTCCGTAAGCAAGGTACTCGAGGGCGAAAAGCCCCAATTGGTGGTCGTCGAGGATGTTTTTTCACTTGAAAAATACCCCAAGTCCGGTATTACCCTGGGCAAGGTTTGCGGGGTTATCCTGCTTGCAGCCAGGCAAAAGGAGTTACCCATAATTGAGATTCCCGTCCGGGAGGCAAAGCAGGTTTTGACAGGCAATGGCAATGCCGACAAGCGCCAGCTTGAAAAGGCCGTTCGGCGGGCCCTGGGATGTGAAGGGGAAATCAGACCCTTTCATGCTTCAGACGCCCTGGGACTGGCCCTGATAGGCCTTTACCGATTGGGAACCCGACCCGGGAACAGTGCCGGTATGGGTGGTGTGGACGGAAAGTAGTAAACAGCTGATGATCGGATACCTTGAAGGCCAACTGCTGAAAAAAGAGCAGGAAAGGATTCTGTTGAAGGTCAACCAGGTGGGATACGAAGTAATGCTACCCGGATTTGTCCAGCAGTCTTTGGCCGACAAGCAGGTCGGAGAACAGGTGGAACTTTATATTTACTACCACCAGACCGAAAGACAACCCCGGCCGGTTTTGATCGGTTTCAACCTGGAGGCTGAAAAAGAATTCTTTCAATCCTTTATTTCCGTCGAGGCCATCGGTCCATTGAAAGCCGTAAAGGCCCTCAGTATGCCGGTTCGAGAGGTGGCACGGGCGATAGAGGCCGGCGATCTGGACACTCTCAAGCGTTTGAAAGGCATTGGTTCCCGTACGGCCCAGAAGATAGTGGCCAGCCTTAAAGGTAGAATGGGTAAGTTCGCACTGATAAGAAAAGAAGAGATTGTCGAAGATAAAGCCGGAGGCGAGAATTTCATCCAGGCGGTCTTTGACGTATTGGTAAATCAACTAGGGCACAAAACGAGCGATGCCCGCCGGATGATCGATCAGGCGCTGGCCCGGGATCCGGGCATATCGACTCCCGAAGCCCTGTTCGACGAGGTTTACAGGGGAGAACTCCCCTGATCCGGAATTAGAGCTTGAATGCCATGTCAGACGGCTTACTAAAGCGGGGACAGGTGTCTCCCCACGGCATCCTGGAACGGTCGTGTACCGCCGACGACCGCGAACCGGAGCTTTTGTCCCTGCGACCGCGAAAGCTGGATGATTACGTCGGCCAGAAAGAGGTGGTCGACACCCTCAAAATAGCCATTCAGGCAGCCCGCCAGCGCCGGGAACCACTTGATCATGTCCTTTTTCACGGTCCGCCCGGCCTGGGAAAGACCACCCTGGCCCATATAATTGCAAACGAGATGGAAGGTAAACTCACCGTCACTTCCGGGCCGGCCCTGGAAAAAGGCGGGGACCTTCTGGGCATCCTCACCCATCTGGAAGAAGGGGACGTTCTTTTCATCGACGAGATTCACAGAACTCCCAAGGCCGTGGAAGAATTTCTCTATCCCGCAATGGAGGATTTTGCCGTCGATTTCGTGTTCGACAAGGGGATCCATGCCCGCAGCCACAGATACAGGTTGAACCGTTTCACCCTGGTTGGAGCCACCACCAGGGTAGGTTTGCTCTCGGCTCCCCTGCGTGACAGGTTCGGTTTGTTCAGGAGCCTGGATTTCTACGATTTGGATGACCTGGTCCAGATAATAAAGCGTTCCGCCGGCTTGCTTGATATCAGTATCGATCAAGAAGGTGCTGTTTCCCTGGCCCGAAGATCGCGGGGAACTCCCCGCATCGTAAACCGGCTCCTGAAAAGGGTCCGTGACTATGCGCAGGTGCGCGCTGATGGCAAGATAACCTGCGAAACGGTCGAGGCGGCCTTGCGGCTTGAAGGGGTGGATTCCCTGGGCCTTA
>JALVRI010000089.1 GCA_027031325.1 Desulfobacteraceae bacterium | reverse complement strand
CTGAAACTGATGACATTGTTCCTGTTCAAGAAAACTTCGTTGTTCTTCGGTTTCCACTCCCTCGGCAACGGTCGAAAGTCCGAGCTTGCGGGCAAGAAATATGACTGAAGAAACGATGGCACTGCTGCTCTCCATCTCCGGTACATTCATGATAAATGATCGATCGATCTTCAATTCATCCAGGGGAAGCTTTCTTAAATAACTCAGCGATGAATATCCGGTACCGAAATCATCGATGGACAATCTTACCCCCAGTTTTTTAAGTTGGTTGAGTTGATCGATTTTTTGCTCAATATCATCAAAAAGCAGACTCTCGGTAAATTCAAGGGTCAAAAAACGTGGATCTATGCCGCTTTGATAAATAATGCGTTTTGTTGTTTTGTAAAATTCTTCGTCCTCAAACTGTTTTGCGGACAGGTTCACATTCATGCTGATGACCGGGCCACCCGTAGTATGCCATAAGGCAAGCTGCCTGCAGGCTTCCGCGAGCACCCAGTTGCCGATGGGAACAATGAGACCGGTTTCCTCGGCCAGGGGAATAAAATCATTGGGCGGTACCAGGCCTTTTCCTCCTCTGTCCCAGCGAAGAAGGGCTTCAACGCCCTTGATTGCGCCTGCCTTGAGGTCAACTTTCGGTTGGTAATGAAGGATAAATTCATTTTTTTCCAGAGCCCTGCGCAGCCTGTTTTCCATATTCAGCCGCTTTGTATAGATGGAATTAATGTCACCGGAAGAAAATTGAAATGCATTGCCGCCGTTCTTTTTCACATATTCCCTGGCATTATTGGCCAGCTGTTGCAGGGTAGCGCTGTCTTTACCCTCCTCCGGGAAGGTGGTGATGCCGATACTTGCCGTCAGGTAAATATCTTCGCCCGCCACCTGCATGGGCTGTCTGATAATTCGTAAAAGACGTTTTGCCACCAGGGCAGCGTCTGCAGAACTTCTGAGCCGCTCGAGAAGGAGAAGAAATGCGCCACCTTCGGTCCGAAATAGATTCATGTCAACATTTTCGTGGGTAAGTGAATGACCCAGGATATCAGCATTGCGTACCATCTGCTCTATACGGCGGGCAATGCCGGACAAAATTTCATCACCACCATTGAGTCCGATTGAGGCATTGATCCGACCAAAATCATCCAGGGCGATGTTAAACAGACCAATCCGTTCCTGGTACCGTTTGGCTTTT
Source organism: Desulfobacteraceae bacterium (assembly GCA_027031325.1). Taxonomy (GTDB): domain Bacteria; phylum Desulfobacterota; class Desulfobacteria; order Desulfobacterales; family Desulfosarcinaceae; genus JALVQM01. The sequence goes on along the minus strand of JALVRI010000089.1, from coordinate 1,032 downwards.
TTTAAGGCGGCGTTAAAGTGTTCGTGAAACATTCGCCTGTTGGGAAGATTTGTCAGTGGATCATAATAGGCCAACTGGTCGGCATATGCCTTGGCGGCAAGGGTATTGCGGACACGCAGCCGCAATTCACTCTGGTCCACGGGCTTGGCCAGAAAATCGGTGGCGCCAAGATCAAGGGCGCGTAGTTTCTGGTCCGTATCCGTCACAGAAGTCAAAATAATCACGGGCAGATGTTTGAATCGGGCATTTTTGCGGATATGGGCGAGAACCTCAAAACCATCGACTTTGGGCATAAGAAGATCCAGCAGCAGAATGTCCGGTGCTGTCTCTTCAATGGTCCGTAAGGCTCGGACAGGGTCCTCCTCCAGATGAAACCGGGTATATCCATCTTCTTCAAGAAAAGTCTGGACGATTTCCATGGTGATCGATTCATCATCAATCATCATTATTGTCGCATTGATTAACTCTGGATAGAGTTCTTTCATTGGCAGGTTTCCTTTCCGTATGTTGTCCATCCAAGATTATTCATTGCAGAGAATGAATATCGTAATAAAATCACGATGCCGTCTCCAATTTTTCCGCATCAGGCGGGACGATATTATCGGCGAGGTTGATTATTTCAGCAGCGGCCATGCCTGCTTCATCCATCTGTCCCATCTGCAAATATTCCTGGAGCCGTATGACCGGTCCTGTAAAATCATCATACCCAACGGTGCCGGCATTTCCCTTTAACCAGTGGGCTGCCTCGGCAAGACCCTCCATGTCACGATCGTGCAGGCTTTGTTCCATCTTTGCAATCCACCCATCAAGCTGTCGGCAGAAATGGAGAATCGGGCGATGGAACCGTGGTTGCGCTGCCAGTCGCGAAACCACCGGCACCTGCCTGTTCTTGTCCGTATCGGCATGAGGATTACCGTAATCCGTGTCTGCCGTCGGGATAGTTTCCAGCGGCAACGCAGCAGACAGGGACGATACGTCTGTATCTGGCCTGACTATTCTGCCGGACATGATGCAAAGTTGATCGATCAATCG
>JALVRI010000088.1 GCA_027031325.1 Desulfobacteraceae bacterium | reverse complement strand
ATGGAAAGCATACCCCGGCCGCAAAATCCTGAATACTTCGACCTTCCCGACGGGGTAACGGCATTGGAAAGTGACACCACCGTTTCCCCCGGCAACGATAGTCTTCCGGTCCTGGTCAGAAAAGGCAAGGCCTGACCATCAGGTCATACAACCTTCTTTCTTGGCGGCCGACCTTGCGGCAGTCCCCCCTGAACGTGCGGGCAAAGTTATACGCCGTTTGGCCGGCTGGGGATGGGGACGATAAAACAAGGCCGTGTGTCCCACCATAGCTACCAGGCGACACCCCGTATTACGCTCGATGTTTTCTGCAATCCTTTTCTTAATATCTTTTCCCTTGAAGGCCAGAAAGTTCACCTTTACAAGCTCATGACTTGTCAGGACCTGCTCAATGGCAGTATAAACCATTCCGGTAAGACCACGCTTGCCGATGAATACCGCCGGTTTAAGGCGGTGGCCAAGTCCCCGCAGGTAACGTTTTTGATATCCTTTCAGTTCAAGCATTCCCAGACCGCTGACCTACCGGCGCCTTTTGACCTTCCTTACGATGTAGACAACGTTCGATTTGATGCCGTCAATTTGCTTGCTTATCGCGGCGATGTTGGAATCCGTGCTAAGGACGACATTTTCCACCGAATCCAGATTGGAAAGGATCTTTTGATTTATTTCTTTTACCTCGTTTAGGCTGCCATTGAGCTTGACCAGAAATACAATCACTCCAACCATCAATACGATCAACACGTAACTTGCCCAATCCCTTTTTAACGTCCTGGTCGAGTTTTCCATCTCTCACCCCTGCTCTAAACGTTAGGTTGCAACTATTACCAGCCGAAAAACAGACTAATTATTTGTCAAGTCTATCGGTTCAATGGCCACAACTCAAGTTTTTTTATTTTGGCTGTTTGATATCCAGTTGATAATATGATATAAATATTTATGCTAATCGCCAAAGCGCACGCCTGCACATTTGACCGAGCCTGATCGGTCGGCGAGGATCGTCATGCAAGACAACAAATACAGCTGCGGGTCATCAGAGCGGCGCTCTGAAAAACGGCACCCGGCCGATCTATTTCACTCCGTCCAAATGACGGTTCCTGGACTTCCCAATTTGTATATGTTCAAAATCTGGAATATCTCTTCCAAGGGGATGTGTATCCTGGTAAAGCACGATTCTGCCATCTTGAAACATCTTAAAGTTGGGGATGAGTTGGAAATGACCTATTTCACCGAAGGCCCGTCAGCCACTGCTGAAAGCCTGAAAACAAGGATAGAGCATATCACCCGGAACAATAGCGGCCGCTTTGAAGGCCACTACCTGGTAGGCCTATCCATTATCTGACCATTCCATCCCCAATCAAAGCCAACCTTTTTACTACAGGAACACGCCACATGGAAACCTCGGCATCCATCACTTGTGCCGATGGCACAAGGATTCACTTCCGTAAATTCGGCCTTCGAAACTCCAGGGCATGCTTGCTGATAATCCATGGTCTGGGAGAACATTCCGGGAGATATCACCATCTGGTCGAAGAACTCGAAAAATTGAAACTTCAAATCTGGATCCCTGACCTGAGGGGCCATGGGCGCAGTACGGGTATCCGCGGGCACGTCCCGCGTTTCATGACCTACCTTCAGGATCTGGAGGAATTTATCGCCATGGCCCTGCCGCCGGAATCACGTAAATCTCCCCTTTTCGTACTCGGGCACAGTATGGGAGGACTGGTGGCAGCCCATTTGGCCTGCCGACTCAAAGCAAGAATCCGGGGCCTCGCACTTTCATCGCCCATGTTCAACATGGTGTCCGACCTGCCACTGGCATTGAGATTATTATTCGGCTTGATGTCTGCCTTACGGCCGTCCCGGACGATTTCAAACACCCTTGACCCGTGGTGTCTGAGCCACGATTCACAACAGGTTGAAGCTTACATCGCAGATCCCCTGGTCCATGACCGGATTAGTTTTCGCTGGCTGTCGGAATGCCTCAAGGCCAACGCCGTCGCCTGTGAGCTGGCCCCATCTTTCAAGATACCTCTGCTGCTCCAGCTGGCAGGCGATGACAAGATCGTAAATCCGCATCCCTCCCGGCGCTTGTTTCAAAAGGTGGCTTCCACCGACAAGACCATGCTCATCTATCCCGGATATTACCACGAAATATTCAACGAAACTCCTGACCGCCGCAGGATTGCAGTCCAGGACCTGTCGGCTTGGATCGCAAACAGGATTTAACAGCCTGTT
>JALVRI010000087.1 GCA_027031325.1 Desulfobacteraceae bacterium | reverse complement strand
ATCCATCACCGTACGGTTCCCAATTTGCCCGACGGAACCATGGATCTTGACGCCGTTGCCTCGGCGGTCAGGCCCGACGATATCCATTTCCCGCGCAGCCGCCTGGTGATAATCGAAAATACTCACAATCGTTGCAGCGGAATGCCGATACCGGCCGCTTACATGAGCCGTTTACGGGATTTGGCGGACCGGCATGGCCTTGCCATCCATGTCGACGGGGCCCGTATTTTCAACGCGGCGGCGGCTTTGGCAACGACGGTGACCGAGTTGGCCGGGGATGCCGATTCGGTTTCTTTTTGCCTGAGCAAGGGGCTGGGAGCCCCGGCCGGATCCATGGTTTGCGGCGATGCCGATTTCATTGCCCAGGCCCGCCGGGCGCGCAAGCTCCTGGGAGGCGGAATGCGCCAGAGCGGAATTTTGGCCGCCGCCGGAATAGTGGCCCTGGAAGAAATGGTCGACCGCCTGGAAGAAGATCATGCCAACGCCCGCCGCCTGGCCGAGGCCCTGGCTGCAATCGACGGGCTGACCGTGGACCTGGAGCGGGTCCGGACCAACATCGTCTACGTCAATCTGGATCCGGCCAAGGGACCGGCGTCACGCCTGGTGGAACTGCTGGCCGGACAAGGGGTAATGGTTTTTGCCACCGCAAGCGACCAGATCCGGGCCGTCAGCCACCATCCCCTCACCGGCGCTGACATGGATTGGGCCGCCGGAATTTTCGCCTCGGTGCTGAAGACCGTGTAAAGCGGCTTTGACACCTTCAACCGGTCGGTTTATCCTTAAAAAATCGTGTATGAATCCCGAAAAGGTGTTTGCGAGGGTCCAACCATGGCACCGACCGCTGATAAAGACGCCCGGCCGCCCGCCGTCCTGGTTGTCGACGACGAAAAAGAGATCGGGCAGATTCTGCGTGACGCGTTGCAAAGAGAAGGCTTCGATTGTGATAACGCCGCGGGCGGTTTCGAAGCCTTGTCACGGCTGGCAAAGAAGTCCTACGATGTGGTAGTCACCGACATCAAGATGCCGGACATGGACGGAATAAGCCTTTGCCGCAAGATCAGGTCTTCCTATGAAACCGATGTGATGGTCCTGACCGGCTTCGGCCTGGATTTCACCTACGAGCAGATTATTTCCATCGGAGCCGCCGATTTTCTGGTAAAGCCGGTGAGCAACAGCGAACTGGCCGCGCGGGTTAAGAGGATTTTAAATGAGCGGCGCTCCCGGTCCGAACGGCTTCAGGCCCTGAGCGAACTGAAAGAGCAGGTTGAAAAGTTCCGCCGTGCCATGGAAGGTATCGTCCAGGCCATGTCGGTGGCGGTGGAGATGCGCGATCCTTATACCGCCGGGCACCAGGAGCGGGTGGCTGAACTTGCCGGGGCGATTGCCGTCGCCCAGGGTCTGGATCAGGAGACGGTTTACGGCTTGGAGATGGCCGGCCGGATCCACGACCTGGGCAAGATCACCGTTCCGGCCGAGATTCTGGCCAAGCCCGGCCGCCTTTCGAACCTGGAATACGAGTTGATCAAAAACCATGTCCGCGCCGGATACGATATTCTCAAGAAGATAGAATTTCCCTGGCCCATCGCCAGGATAATCCTCCAGCATCACGAAAGACTCGACGGTTCCGGTTATCCGGCCGGACTGGCCGGGGAGGCCATTTTGCCCCAAGCCCGTATCCTGGCAGTGGCCGATGTTTTCGAGACCATCGCTTCTCATCGTCCTTACCGTCCTTCCCTGGGTGTCCACAAGGCGCTCGCGGAGCTGGAGGCAGGCCGGGGGGTGCGCTACGACCCGGACGTGGTAGGGGTTTGCCTTGAGCTTGTGCGCGACAAGGGCTTTGTATTCAGCCGGAATTGGGTGCCGGCGGACAAACCGGTTCCACCACCCTGAAGATTGGACTTTCCGGGGTGATAATGGTAATTGGAAAGTAATCGTTAATTCGGCATGTAGTCAAAGAACCTTATTCATGCTGCCGTGACCTCGATCCGATCAGCCTATGCTTGAATGGTTCAAATACCGTCCCTCCCTGCCTTCTCTGAGCCATTTTGGGCTTAGGCCTTACAGGATCCGTTTTGGACTGGACGGCCTGATCCTGGGAGTCGACAACCTGCGCCACGACGTCAATCTCAGCCCGACTTTCTGCAGTGCAACGTCCAAGATAGCATCCCGGCTCATCCTTCGTCACCTGGGCATGGAACGTCGTTCTTCAGCCTCCGGCCGGGACGGCTGGCTGAAACAG
>JALVRI010000086.1 GCA_027031325.1 Desulfobacteraceae bacterium | reverse complement strand
GGGCCACGAAGTATACCCAGACCATCCGGCCGAACTTGGCCTCTGCCAGCTTGCTGAAGTCGGTGATTATTCCCAGGCTCATGAAGGTGAGCATGAAAAACAGCTTCCTGAATCCTTTTTCCACGGGTACGGCTCCGGCCTTGGCTGCTTTCAATACGTGCATGCCCTCGGGCGCCCCGGCCCCGTTGAGGAAAAAGACCGCCAGGTAGATGAACCAGGCGGCGAAATAGCCCAGCACGAACTTTGGAAAACGGTGCCAGACCTCCGAGGCCATCACCGTCTCTCCAGGCCTCCGGTCTATCTTGTAAACCCATACCATCGCCAGAACGAAGGCCCAGAGGCCGATGAACATGTCGATCCAGACCTTGGTCATGACCGCCGAAGTGGTGATGACACCCTCGGGCCACTTGACCTGGCCGTTGGTCTCGACTTCGACCTTGTTGCGTAAAAATTCGTCCAACAGGTCACCGGCGGCGGCATCTGCGCCATCGGTCTTGACCGCCATACCCATGGCCGATCCGGCCACCAGGGGATCGCTGGTTCCGGGCCACACGTGGGTGAAAAAGCCGGGCAGCACCACCAGCTCGATTACCGCCCAGACCACCACCAGGGCCGAAACCATGATCGAGACCACCGGTTTGGCCCTGACCGCCCCGCCGGTAGCCACGGCGGCCGACACCCCGCAGATGGATATTCCCGACCCGAGGACGGCGGCCGTTTTGCGCGGCAGCTTGAAGATTCTGCGGGAAATCAGGTAGACCCCGGGCCAGAAAATCATATAGGCTACGATGGTGGCCACCGCCCCGGCAAAGAAGAGATGGCCGGTAAGCCCCGCCATCTGGTGGCCCAGCTTGGCCGATGTGGCCGCGGCCTTGATGGGCAGGTAGCCGACCTTGACACCCAAAAAGACGATGGCGGTCTTGATGAACCATTCCGGCTTGGCGGCCTCGCTCAGGTAACTGGCGAAGCCCTTGAAAAAGTTGCCGATGATCAGGCCGATGATCAGGGCCAGGATGAACGAAGCCCCGCCCCCGAGGGAAAGGGCGAAATTGAGGCCGTATTTGTGCCAGTTGGTCTTGTTGGCGGCGAAGAAGGCATGATGACCGACGAACCAGGTGGCGATGGTCAGAAAGTAGATGATGGTCCAGCCGATGAAATAGCGCTTCATGTCCCACTTCATGCAGTAAGCACCGATACAGGTGGCGATGGTGAAAACGACGTAGGTCCAGATTACGCTCCACCATCCCAGCCCCTTGTAAAAGGCCTTGGCGGTAAGGGAGTACTTGCCGCCCAGGGCATAGAAGGCATGGCTGATGGCGCCCGTGCCGCCTTCAGGGACGTTGAAGACCCACTTTTTGGGGTAGACCGCCCAGCCGACAAGATCCACGCCGGCAATGGACAGCAAGCCAAGGCCGAAGAAGAAAAGTCCCAACCAGACAGCCCACCAGTCTTCCTGGGTGAGCATGCCCGAGTACCATTTTCGATTAACAGATGTCATATGTAGTCCTCCTGTCCGGGTGACAATCCGGTTGTGCCGAAAACTCCCTTGCGGGAATTCTCAGCCTTTGACTTCCACGGTCCGGTTGAAGTAATGCTGGGCATACTGCCGTATCCACTGGGGGATGGTGGCGTTGTTGAAGCCCATGAACACTTTTTTCACCTGTCCCCGGTCCACCAGGCGTCTGGCCCGCATTTTTTCAGCCAACCGGATATCCAGTTGATCCAGGGTGGGTGCCGAAACACTCAACAGCTCGTTTTCAGCGACCCAGTCTTTGCCATTGTGGCTGATGATCATTTCCATGACTCGATTCACCTCGCCTTGAAGATGCCCGCTTCTTGGCATCAGGCCGGTAAGAACCGGCCCCTGGGCTCTCAGTTCTTGTACCCTAGTGAAGAATGGATGTGGGGACGATAAACAGTCCGATGACAAGCACAATAACCGCGATAACGAATGACCAGACAACCAGCTTGGTCTCGACTGGATCCCAGGGTTCGGCATCTGCCAGAACGTCCTCTGCCTCGTACTGGCCTCCGGTCAAGGCTCCTTGTGATTTTTCGGCAGCCATGCAACCTCCTTTCCTCGTTTTGGTATTTTGTTTGTCTTATGGGAGGGTGAATATGAACCTCAAGATAACGGCTGGGACTCTGACAGGCTGTTGCAAAACTATAGCCTGCTAACCCCCCAAACCGTCTCGACCTCCCTCCGACATGACAGAAGTTTTCCTGCCGTGGACATATT
>JALVRI010000085.1 GCA_027031325.1 Desulfobacteraceae bacterium | reverse complement strand
ACGGGATTGAAGATTTTGAAAGGCGGCAGGAGACGATGCGGGTAAAGCGGGCCGGCGGAATGCTGTGGTGGCGATTTGGCGAACTGGAAGAAATTCCCGGCCTTGTCCACGGGATATTCGGGCCTGACAACTATGGACAAGCCGGATATAATGAAAGTTTCAATCTCAGCCTGTCAGCATCCGTACCACGTTGGCAGGTGCTTAACTGGCGTCTGAGACTGGGAAATGTCCTCGGGTTTGGGGAACTGGTCTATCTCCATCAGGTCCACGGGGACCGAATCTTTGAAGCCGACCGGCAGCCGGGCTGGGGACCGGACAGCCCGGCAGGACGATACGATGCCGCCATCACCAGGGCCAGGGGACAGGGTCTGGTTATCCAGGTGGCCGATTGCCAGGCCGTTTTGCTAGTCGACCCGCAGCGCAAGGTGGTAGCCAACGTGCATGCCGGCTGGCGTGGTAGCGTGGCAGGCCTTCCGGCCAAGGTGGTGAAACGGATGGCCGCAAGCTACGGTTGCCGACCCCATGACTTGGTGTGTGCCATCGGGCCCTCTCTGGGGCCTTGCTGCGCCGAGTTTGTCAATTACCGCCGGCAACTGCCTGCGGAGTTCGTCAAGTACAAAGACTGTCAGGAAAGGTTCGATTTTTGGCGGATTACCACCGACCAGTTGAAAGAGACCGGGGTCAGGCCGGAAAAAATATTTTTGAGCCACATCTGTACCTGTTGCAATCCGGGCCTTTTTTATTCCTACCGGGGACAGAAAACCGACTTGCGATTTGCCGCAGTCATTGGTTTCCTATGAAGGCTGCTGTGAAAGCCGCTTTTAACCACCCGGCTCTTCGGGGTAGTAATGGTATGGACTTCGATGATGGTTTGAAACCGGCTTGCCTGCTCCGGCAATGCCGGCCCGGGTGAAAGTGGAGATGGCCATGGACCTTCAAGATGCACGGATTATCCACAACCGGGTCTTGGGGCCCGGTTATTACAAAATGGAACTCGAATGCATTCCGTCCCTTGCCGGGGCTGTACCCGGGCAATTCGTTATGATCCTGATCAGGGACGTTGAAGGGGTGTTTTGGCGCCGTCCCTTTTCTGTTGCCGGGCTGGTATTGGAGGATGGAAAGGCCTGTGGCATAGAGCTGATTTACAAGGTTGTCGGCAGGGCTACGGCAGCCATGTCGGCCATGGCTCCCGGTCAAAGGGTCAGCCTGCTTGGTCCCCTCGGCCGTGGGTTCGAGGTGCCAGATGAAAGCGATCCCCTTTTCCTGGCAGCAGGGGGAATCGGAATCGCACCGTTGATATTCCTGGCCCGCCATCTTGGAGCCGGAAATTACCCGGGCCGGATAATTTTTTTTCTGGGGGGGCGCAGCAAAAGCGATCTGCTGTGTTTGAAAGAACTTGAAAAATTGAACCTGGAATTGCATCTATCCACCGATGACGGAAGCGCCGGGCTGGCCGGACCGCTGACCGAACCCCTGGCAGAGGCCGTGGCCCGTGATCCGGACGGGATGATTTGTGCCTGCGGTCCGCCGGGCATGTTGAAAGCTGTGGGCCGGATCGCGGCTTCTTGCGGCTGCCGTTGCCAGGTGGCGGTAGAGACATTGATGGCTTGCGGCATGGGTGCCTGCCAGGGGTGCGTACTCGAGCAAGCCGGCCGGCAGGGGGCCTACCTCAAAGTATGCCGGGACGGACCGGTTTTCGATGCCTCGCGGATCATCATCCCCGGATAGGGATTTAACCAAATTTGGATTGACTCCAATGGCCCCATGTGATAGATGCATGACGTTCGCTTGGTGCTTTTGAGAGGGCGAACGTTTGGTCCATCCACCAAAAACCAAATGAAACGTGAAACTTATCGTACTTTAAGGCAGCTTGCATACTATAGCAGCATCGGGCTGTCGATGGCGTTGGCCATCTTTATCGGTTTGGCCGTGGGAGTCTATCTGGACCGAAAATGGGGCTCATCTCCATGGATGACCTTGATCTTTCTGGTTTTGGGAATTGCGGCCGGGTATAAAAACCTTGGTCTGGCCATCAGGAAAAGCCGCAAGTTGTAGTCCACGATGGGGGCGGTGTGAACATTCAAAAGCGCATCCTGAAAATGATTACCAGGGCCAATTGGGTTTTGCTGGTTGTAGCCGGACTGGCGGGTTTGCTATGGGCTCCGCCTGCTTTTGCCCGCGGGATCATCTTCGGCGGCCTGATAGTCACCGTCAATTTCCACCTCCTGGCCAGAACCCTCAAGAAGTCCCTGACGCCACCCCATCTTGCTTCCCATAACGTTATCCTGGCCAAGTATTACGTTCGTTTTACCATCAGCGGCGTAATTATTTTCTTTTTAATCAGCAAGCATCTGGTGGACCCGCTGGGTCTTTTCATAGGTCTTTCCGTGGTGGTTGCGAGCATCATGCTGGCCACGGCGGTGGAGATCACCAAACTTATTTTCAAGGAGGCGGTATAAGGATGGAACACCCCTATCTGTTTTTCGTTAAGTTGTTCGAATTCATAGGGTTGGGGGAATTCGCCCATCAAAACGTACATGTGGTTTACTCATGGGTCCTGATGGCGTTCTTGATCATTGCCGGCGCCCTGATGGCCAAGGGAGCCCAGCTGATTCCCGGCAAGGCCCAGAACCTGGCCGAAGTTATCATCTCCGGTATCGAGGAATTCATGGTGGATACCATCGGAGAAGAAGGCCGCTGGCTGTTTCCCCTGGCAGGTACCGTATTTATCTATATTTTCATTGGCAACCTGATCGGTATCATTCCCGGCTTCATGCCGCCGACTTCAAATCTGAATACTACCCTGTCGTGTGCCATCGTGGTGGTTGTCTTCACCCATGTCATCGGTATCAAGTATCACGGAGCGGCCTATATCAAGCATTTCCTGGGGCCGGTATGGTGGATGGCCCCCCTTATTTTCGTGATCGAGATTATCGGTCATGCGGCCCGTATTCTCTCCCTCTCCTTCCGTCTGTTCGGGAACATGATGGGCCATGAAATCGTGCTCAGTATTCTCTTTTTCCTGGCCGGGGCCTTTTTCGCCCCTCTGCCGATCATGGCCCTGGGAATTTTCGTGGCCTTTGTCCAGGGGTTCGTGTTTTTCCTGCTTTCGATCATCTACTTTTCGGGGGCCATGGAACACGCCCATTGATATGCCATTTTGCGGGACTGCCGGAAAAGAAGCCTGCCGGCAGAGTCCGCTGAGTGTGAGTGGTTAAAACTGATTGGGGTTAACAGGAAGAAGCCAAAAACATCAAAAGGAGGTAGCGTAGCAAATGGAAGCACAAGCATTACAGTTCTTCATCGCCTGTGTAACGGCAGCTGGTTTTGGAATCGCCATTGCGGCATTCGGTTGTGGTATCGGACAGGGCCTTGGTCTCAAGGCTGCTGTGGAAGGCGTCGCCCGCAATCCCGAGTCTTCCGGTAAAGTCACCGTTACCATGCTGATCGGTCTGGCGATGATCGAGTCGCTGTGTATCTACGCTCTGGTTGTGGCGCTGATTCTGATCTACGCCCATCCGCAGGCAGGTGCCATCGCCGGTCTGTTCGGTGCCGGTCACTAATAACCGACCCGATCGACGGAAAATAGAAAGGCCGCGTTCTCCAAGGGAGGCGGCCTTTTTTTCATCAACTCAGCACTTGCTTGAGAAACCGCCCCGTGTGCGAACCGGGTTCCAGGGCCACCTGTTCCGGGGTCCCGCAGGCCACCACCTCTCCTCCTCCATCTCCTCCTTCCGGGCCCAGGTCCAACAAATAATCGGCCGTTTTTATTACCTCCAGGTTGTGTTCGATGATGATCACCGTATTGCCGGCGTCCACCAGCCGCTCTAGAACAAAGAGAAGTTGTTTGATATCTTCCATGTGCAGACCGGTTGTGGGTTCATCCAGCAGATAAAGGGTCCGCCCGGTGCTTTGGCGGCTCAACTCGCGGGCCAGCTTGACCCGCTGGGCCTCGCCCCCGGAGAGGGTATTTGCAGGCTGGCCAAGGTGGATGTATCCAAGGCCGACCTTGACCAGGGTTTCCAGCTTTTGGCGCAGGGCCTTTATGGGTCCGAAGAAGTCCAGGGCCTGGTTCACCGTCATTTCCAGCACCTCGGAGATATTCTTGCCCTTGTAGCGCACTTCGAGGGTTTCCCGGTTGTAACGCAATCCGCGGCAGACGTCGCAAGTTATATATACATCCGGCAAAAAGTTCATTTCGATCTTTATGATTCCATCGCCCCGGCAGGCTTCGCAGCGTCCCCCCTTGACATTGAAACTGAATCGTCCCGCCTTGTAGCCGCGAGCCCGGGCTTCCTGGGTCTTGGAGAAAAGCTCCCGGATCAGGTTGAACACCCCCGTGTATGTGGCCGGGTTGGAGCGCGGCGTTTTGCCGATGGGGCTTTGGTCAATGTTGATGGCTTTGTCCAGATGTTCCAGGCCTGAAATCCGGTCGTAGGGACCTGCGGTCGAGGCGGTGCGATTCAGATTCTGGAGCAGGGCAGGATAGAGGGTTTCCAGGACAAGGGAGGATTTGCCAGAGCCGGACACCCCGGTGACGCAGACCAGGCAGCCCAAGGGTATCCGGGCCGACAGGGACTTGAGATTGTTCAGGCGCGCTCCCTCGATCACCAGCCAATGGCGCGGATTGCGCCGCCTGGCCGGAACCTCTATCGTCTGCCTTCCAGACAGGTATTGACCGGTCAAAGAGACTTTGGATTTCAACATTGCCCCGGGAGGGCCGGCAAATACCACCCGGCCGCCCCTGGCACCGGCCCCGGGCCCCATGTCGATGACAAAATCGGATGCCATGATAGTATCCCGGTCGTGTTCAACTACCAGGACCGTGTTGCCGATATCACGCATTCTGGTCAAGGTGGCGAGCAATCTGCGGGTGTCCCGGGGGTGAAGGCCGATGCTGGGTTCATCGAGAACATAAAGTACCCCGGTCAGCTTGGAACCGATCTGGGTTGCCAGGCGGATGCGCTGGCTTTCCCCCCCTGAAAGGGTATGGGCGGGGCGGTCCAGGGTCAGGTAAGCAAGGCCCACGTCCAGGAGAAAGTCAAGGCGGGACTTTATCTCGCCGACGATCCTGGCCGCGACCGGTCCCTTTGAACCATCCAGTTCGAAGTTACCGAAAACTCCGGCCGCCTGCTCGATGCTCATGGCCGCTACCTGGTCGATTGTCAATCCGTTTACTTTGACCGAGCGGCTTTCTATCCTCAGTCTGGTCCCTTTGCATTGGGGGCAGGGCGAAAAACGCATGAAGCGGCGTATTTCTTCGCGTATTTTCCTGGAATCGGTTTCGGCGTAGCGACGTTGCAAGTAAGGGATGATACCTTCGAAAGGACGGGGGTCGAAAACCCGCTTTCCGCCATGCTGGCGGTAAAACCTGATGCTTTGATCGCCGGAACCGTAGAGGAGAACTTTTTTGAACCTCTCCGGTAAGTCTTTAAATGGCGTATACAGGTCGACCTGGTAATGGGCGGTCAGGGCATCGAGAAATTCGGCGAAGGCTACTGACTGGCGATGGGCCCAGGGGGCGACCGCACCTTCTCTTAGGGATAGTTCGGGGTTGGGAATGATCAGCTCCGGGTCGAAAACCTGGGTCGTTCCCAGTCCATCGCAGGCCGGGCAGGCCCCGTGGGGTGAGTTGAAAGAAAAACTGGCCGGTGAAAGTTCAGGCTGTTCGATGCCGCATTCCAGGCAAATGGCTTTTTCGCTGAAGCGCATTATTGCCAGGGTATTCATGCTCCGGTCGACGGATTCGACCGTGAGCGTTCCTCCGGCAAGGGCCAGGGCCAGCTCCAGGGAATCTGCCAGGCGATTGCGGACAGCCGGCTTGATGACCAGGCGGTCAACCACCACTTCCAGCCTTTTGTGGATTTTGAATCCCGTTCCTGGTTGTGTTTCGAGATCAATGATTTTGCCGTCGACCCGCACCCTGGCAAAACCCTGGCGTCGCAGGCGTGTGAATATCGTTTTGGGCGGTCCAATCTCTATGGGTGCCAGAATTATGATTCTGTCACCCTCTTTTGTCCTTGCCATGATGCGGGAGATCATTTGATCTACGCTCAGGGAGGCAATGGGTCGCTGGCAGCGATGACAGTGATAGGTGCCCACCCGGGCAAAGAGCAGGCGCAGGAAATCGTGAATCTCGGTTACCGTGCCGACGGTCGAACGTGGGTTGTGGGCGGCTGTCTTTTGCTCGATGGCAATGGCCGGTGACAGCCCTTCGATGAGGTCCACATCCGGCTTTTCGAGTTTTTCCAGGAACTGGCGGGCGTAGACCGACAGGGATTCGACATAACGGCGCTGGCCTTCGGCATAGAGGGTGTCGAAGGCCAGGGAAGATTTACCCGACCCTGAAAGGCCGGTGATGACAACCAGCTTGTTGCGGGGGATATCCAGGTCGATGTTCTTCAGATTATGCTGGCGGGCACCCCTTATGATTATTGATCTTGAGCCCATTGACAATGCAGGTATCCCGGAAAGTTTAAAGATTCCGAAGCGGTTTTCCCTTAAACAGCAGGCGAAATTTCATTGCCGGTGGCCAAGTAGCGGGCGCTCCCGGCTTTTTGAAAGGCGATCTTAGCCGGATGCCCGGGTTTTGTAAATGGAAGTCTTCCAAGAAACCGCTGCTCGTGAGCCCCGGCGGCTTGCCAAACAAGACTCCCGGCTTTTCTTGGCGGGTCGAGGTATCGAATCCATGAAAAAATGAAATTTGTGGAAAATCAAAGGAAATAGCAGAAAATCGGAGAATGATATTTTGTCGACATATTGTTGATAACTCCGGATCTTCTTAGAATTTTTGCAAAAACCAAGATTGTCAAAATGTTAGTATTTAGAAATAGTTGAAGCCTATGTGTATGGAAATGGCAAATATATCAATAAGTAATAATCATTTGAAGGACAGGTCGGCTCTTGGGTGGATTTTGAAAATCATTAGGATTGACATTCGGGGGGCGATTGCCTAAATTTGGCCCAACCTTTTGATCACTCGGG
>JALVRI010000084.1 GCA_027031325.1 Desulfobacteraceae bacterium | reverse complement strand
AGACTCTTTCAGCCCGCGCTGGTATGCCGATGCGGCCCGAATCGCGCGCCTGGTCGGGGAAAAGGCGGTTGAACAAGGACTGGCGAAGGGAGTTTTCCTCAACGTCAACATTCCTGATCGTCCCCGGAAGCAGATTGCCGGCCTGGTCGTCAGCAGGCAGAGCACAAAGCCGTACAGGGAATCGTTCGACAAGCGGCATGATCCCCGCAAGCGGGTATACTATTGGCAGGTCTGCGAGGCCAAACCGGACTATGATCGCTTCGATGAGGATGGTGCCGTTCTGGACCGCGGCCAGGTGTCGGTTACCCCTGTACGGTGTGACACTACGGCCTATTCCGGTCTGGAGGAAATCGAAGGCTGGAGCCTTGCTGTGACCGGCAATTGATCTGATGTTTGAAGCGCTGGTGCCGGGAGACCAAGAATCAGGCTCAATAAGCGGATCGGCTGTTGATCATCTTTGCCGATGATCTGAAAGGGGTGTTTTATGTATCCAAGCTCTCAAGCCGGGATCAAGGTCCTGGTGGTGGATAGCGATCCGGCAAGTTGCGATGCAACCACAGGTATCCTGGCAAATTGTGGATGGCAGGTGGTGCAGGCGGCCGGCGGCCAGGCGGCCCTGGAAGAGATGGCCGGTGGAGATCTGGGGCTGGTGGTGATCGATTTGGATATTGAGCCGGGTGCCGGCCTCGAGGTTTGCCGCCGCGCCAAGCGTATTCCCGGGGCTGCCGGCCTTCCCATAATTTGCGTGACTGGATTGAACGATGATGATACCTTGCAGGCCGTTTTGGCTGCCGGGGCTTACGATTTCGTCTCCAAACCGTTGAGACCGGCGGAATTGCAAGCCAGGGCCAGGGCCGCCCTCGAGAGGTCCCGGGGCATGGACGCGGTGGCCGGAAACCGGCCCCTGGAAGAAGTCATCCAAAAAGCCGGTACAATTTGCCACGAGCTTAACCAGCCCCTCCAATTCGTTTTGGGTATGGTCCAGTTGGTCCTGCTGGACATGGGCGAAGATGAACCGCTCCACGGGCAGTTGAAATCGATCCTGGAGAAGATCGAACAAATGGGATCCATTACCGCCAGGCTGTTTGAGACCCTCAAGTCAGGAACCGTCCTGACCTCCAAAGCCAGGGATACAGTCCCGGACCAACGCCCCGAAAGTGCCCGCTAGAAAATGAAACAATTGTACGTAGCCGATATTCGGCCAGGTGACAGCATAAACGAAATTTTTGTCCTTTCGGAAAAAGCCGTTTCACACAAAAAGGACGGCCAGCCCTTTCTAACCCTGACCTTGTCCGACAAGACCGGGCGGATCAGGGCCGTTGTCTGGGATAAGGTCAAGCAGGCCATCGATGCCCTGGCAAGCGGGGACTTTATCAAGGTCAGCGGTGGTGCCAGCGAGTATCGCGGGGCGGTGCAAATTACAGTCCGCTCACTGGAACCGGTCGATCCCGGGCGGGTTGATCCACGGGACTTTCTGCCGGCTGTTGACAAGGATGTGGAACAGATGTTCCAGCGGCTGGTAAGATTGTGCTCGACAGTTGAAAACGAACATTTACACAGGTTTCTGGATTCCCTCTGGCAGGACCGGGATCTGGTTGAGGGCTTCAAAACCGCCCCGGCAGCCAAAAAGATGCATCATGCCTATCTTGGCGGGTTGCTGGAACACACCTTGTCCATGGCCATGCTGGCCGACAAAATCGCCTCCCACTACGTGGGGGTAGACCGCGATTTGCTCCTGGCCGGAGCCGTGATCCACGATATCGGCAAGATTCATGAACTGGAATACGACCATCGTATCGACTACACCGACCAGGGCCGGCTGTTGAGCCACATCGTTATCGGAGTCCAGATGATCGAGGCCAAGCTGGGCCGCTTGCCTGGGTTCCCGCTTGATTTGGCAGACCAGTTGAAACACATGATCATAAGTCACCATGGTGAGAAACAGTTCGGTTCACCTGAGTTGCCCAAGACCCTGGAGGCGGTCTTGCTGCACTACATTGATGCCATCGACTCCAGGATGAATGCCATCCGCCAGCTCATGGCGGCAGACGATCCCAACTCGCAATGGACCGGATACCACCGGCTTTTGGAAAGGCATTTTTTCAAGGGGCACTGGAAGGAAGTTCAGGGTTGAAGCAAGGCATGTTCATAACACTCGAAGGTATCGAAGGCTCGGGCAAAACCACCCAGGCCCAAACCGTGGCCGCCTGGCTTGCCGAACGCCGGATCGATTTCGTCCTCACCCGGGA
>JALVRI010000083.1 GCA_027031325.1 Desulfobacteraceae bacterium | reverse complement strand
TCATGATAGTGTATAATGGAGAGGTTTACAATTTCATACAGCTTAGAAAAGAGTTGCAAGGCTTTGGCTACGAATTTTTCAGCCAAACCGACACCGAAGTAGTTCTGAATGCCTTTCGACACTGGGGCTCCAAATGCCTCGAGCGTTTTATAGGCATGTTTGCCTTTGCAATTCTGGACTTGAGTACCGGCAAACTCTTTCTGGCAAGAGATCGTTTGGGCATAAAACCGCTTTTCTATTATCAAGGACCGAAATGTTTTCTTTTCGCCTCGGAACTCAAGGCCTTGATGGCTTTCAAGCAGTTTCCGCGATCCATAAGACATTCAGGTTTGCGGCTTTTCTTGCATTACCAGTATGTTCCAGCCCCGGAAACGATTTTTGAAGGAACATTCAAACTGCTGCCCGGGCACTGGCTGGAATTTGATATCAACAAACCCGACACGCTGGTAAGCAAACCTTATTGGAGTATCGACGGGGATAAAGCATACGATGGAACCTGGGCCGGCATGGATGAATGCGTCGACAAACTTGATGAACTGCTGACCCGCGCCGTGGCAGATCGGCTTATTAGTGATGTGCCTTTGGGAGCCTTGCTCAGCGGGGGTATAGATTCGTCCCTTGTGGCTGCAATCATGCAAAAAGTAAACGGCGGTCCGGTAAAAACTTTCAGCATCGGTTTCCAGGAAGCCGATTACAATGAGGCTCCATACGCAAGGGCCATCGCAAAACACCTTGGAACCGATCATACCGAACTCTATGTCACACCCGACCAGGCCCTTTCTGTGATCCCTAAATTGGCGGAAATTTATGATGAGCCTTTTGCCGACTCTTCGGCAATTCCCACCCACCTGGTAAGCCTGCTGACCAGGGAACAAGTCAAAGTTGCCCTGACAGGTGACGGTGGCGATGAACAATTTGCAGGATACGTCCGTTATTGGATGACCAACAGCCTCATCCGGGCCGGCAGTAAATTCCCGCCTGAGATTCGACACGTACTTGCTAAAGTGTTGGCCTTGATGCCGGAAACATTGATCCGGAAAACATACCGCTTGCTGCGACCTCATTTGCCACAGCGGTTCCAGGTAACCAATTTCAGGGACAAATGGCAGAAATTGATATTGATATTTGCAGAACGGAATCTTGCCGAGATTTATCGGGCGACCATTTGCGTCTGGTCAGGACAGGACCTGGAATCTTTGCTGGGAAAAGCTCAACCGGAAAGTAACTACGACAGGCTTTTCAGGGATTGGCGGGAAGTTGAACCAATGCGTCTGTTGATGAGGGTCGATCAGCGTACCTACCTTCCTGATTGCATGTTGACCAAGGTTGACCGGGCCAGCATGGCAGCCGGGCTGGAGGTCAGGGTGCCCTTGCTGGATCACCGGGTTGTAGCTTTCAGCTCTTCCATACCGCTGAAGTGGCTTTATAATAATGGTTCGGGCAAGCTGATATTGAAGGCATTGCTTAAAAAATATCTTCCCCCGGTGCTTTTTGAAAGGCCGAAGATGGGATTCGGGGTACCCATCAGTCATTGGCTCAGGAATGAATTGCGTGAAATGGTGATGGACTTTTTGTCGCCGGATGTAATAAAGCAAGAGGGCGTCTTTGATTCCCGAAAAGTCCAGGCAATATTATCTGAGCACATGCAGGGGAAAAATGATCACCATCACAGGATTTGGGCCTTGCTGATGTGGCAGATGTGGCGAAAACGCTGGACGGGCTGGCAAGGTCAAGAACCGGAATAATCGTTGCCTTGCATGATTTAATCGGCTAAATGATCAGCCACGCAGATTCACCAGGGAAACTGAAACCACGCCAAAAGTCACGGGAGCTGATAGATGCGCGTATTGATAACCGGCGGTGCAGGATTCATCGGATCACACCTTGCTGAAGCCTACCTTGAAAAAGGCGACGAGGTATACATCATTGACAACCTTTCCACCGGATCGCTGGACAACATAAAAAGTCTCCAGGAATCTTCTGAGTATGGGAAAAGACTTTTTGTACACGTGGATACGATCCTCAATCGGGATATCATGCTTGAACTGGTCGGCACTTGCGACATGGTATTTCATCTTGCCGCCGCAGTTGGTGTAAAATTCATCCTGGATCATCCCATGGAGGCAATTATCACCAATATCCAGGGTACCGAAGTCGTATTGGAAATGTGCAATAAATTCAGGAAAAAGGTATTGATAGCCTCCACTTCCGAGGTTTACGGAAAACATCTTCATGCCCCCCTGGTGGAAAC
>JALVRI010000082.1 GCA_027031325.1 Desulfobacteraceae bacterium | reverse complement strand
GGATCCGGTGCTCAACAGCATTCGTGATATGCGCCAGAGCAATTCTTATTGGCTCGACTCGGTACTTACCGGCTGCACCCGTTACCCTCAGCAGCTTGAGTGGAGCCGCACCATAGAAACCGATTATGCTTCAATCACGGTGAAAGACATCGACAGCCTGGCGGAAAAGTACCTTGACAATTCAAAGGCCGCCGTTTTCATCGCATTGCCGGGAAAACATCTCTAGCAGGGCTGTTGAAAAACTATTACGCTCGGCCATGGGGCGTTGAAATCCTGCTCAGATGCGCATTTATGACCAATAAACTGCGCTTTTGGGTCGGATTTTGCCTTGTCCGGCCTGCCCTCATGACGTTTATCAACAGCCTGCCAGGCGCCGGGCTTATCTGGGTTCGAGCAGTTGTTCCGGATCGGTGAAAAAACTTTCGAACTGCCATTTTTCGACCCCGTAGAGCCATGTCCCCGGATCGGCAAGCGCGGCACATCCGGCGGCCGCGCTTTCACCCTTCGGTGTTTGCCGCCCGGGCGATGATCTCAACAAGACCTGATACAGTTCGCCCTTTTTCGCAGTCAACAGGAAAACGGTGAAACGGGAGCCGTCATCCAGGTGGTAGACCAGGCGCACAGCCTTGGGTGGCTTGTCCGGGGCGGGTCCCAGGATGTCAGCCACTTTCAAGGGATTGAGGGCATCGAAAAGCTGGTCCATCTTGGGCCGGGAGACCTTGCGTCCTTCCGGCACCTTTGCCAGAACAGCCGGCCGGGAGGGATCGGGGTGTTCCACCCTGTAGATTAAACTTCCCCGGCGATCGTAACATTCCACCAGCTTGATGCGCCGTGGTTCGACGCTTATCAGGTCGTCCTGGATCCAGTACTCCGGTCCCGGGTTCAGTAGATGGAAGGTCTCGTCCACCAGGAAAACCGTTTTGCGACCGGTTTTGCGCACGAATTGTCCACCGCTGCCGGCTGTTGCCTGGCGCTGCCGGCCGATCACCAGATCGGCGATTTTCCTTCCGTCGGCAGCGTTCATCACGATCCTGACACCCTTTGCGTTTTCCCAGGCTGATGGTTTTTCCAGCCGCAGTCTTGCCATAGTCGCCTTGTCGGCGGTGAAAGCATAGCCCACCTTGAGACGGCTTATTTTCTTCAGCAGCTTTGTGATGCGTTCAAAATCGGCACAGTAGGCGTACCTGTTTTCAACTTGCCAGCGCTTGGAATCTTTGACCAGCCGGCAGGTTTTGCCACCTCCCTGGAGGGTCAGGGCCGTCACTTGGTTCAGGGCAAGTGGTTCTTGCCAGAGGGGATAGCCCAGGGGAGGGCTGGTGACATTAGGGGGTGAAAATACATTCCGTTGGACCATAACCACTGCCGCCAGGGCCACCACCATCACCGCCAGAATCAGGAGCCTCTTGTTGATATCCATTTCAGCCGTTTCTCCGTTGTGCTTTGCGGGTTTGATAGAGACTGTAGCCGATGCCGCCAAAAGCCACCAACAACGGCATCAATACCAGGTTGATCAGCTTGATCATCCGCCCCAGGCTGTCGATCTCGGCCCGCAGGTTACGCCGCACGATTTTCAGCTCCTTGTTGATGCGCTGTTTTTCTTCCTGGAAGCGGCGGATCTCCTCCTGTTGGGCCTGGCTGACGATGGTCTGACGGGCCAGGTCTTTCTGGCGTTCAAGTTGTTGCAATTTGCGGTTGGCTTCTTCGGCCGCCCGGGCAAGCTCCTGTTCACGGCTGAGCCATTTCCGGCGGGCCTGTTTGGCCAGTTCCTCAACCCTGGTGAAAGGCCTTGCAAAGCGACCGCGGGAGCGGATCGAAACCAGGTCCTGACTGCCGGTCAGCAGCTCGCAGGCATTGAGCAGGAAATTCAGGTTGTCGTTGAATACCCTGGTGATTGTATAACCCATGAAATCCTGTTTGGCCACGTAGTAACCGTCGTAAAGCATGTCGGCGTCGGCCACCAGCACCATGGTGGTCGCCGGGGGCTGCGCCTTGTTTTTACCGGCGACGGCCAAGCTGGCGCTGCCGGCCAGGTGACCGGTAAGTTTGAGGGCCAGGGTCAAGGGGCCGGCGTCGGGCTTGAGGTCTTTGCGCAGGGTTTCGGCATCGAAACCGAACTTGAAGCCTTCCACCAGGGCCGCAGCCTTTCCGGATACTATCAGGGCCGTGGCCCTGAGGCCGCTTTTTGGCTCGATCTTGAACGATCCTGCCACCGGCAGGAGCATTTCCTCCAGCTGGGCGGTTATGGGATCATCGCGGTTGAAGGCCTTGCCCGAGGCCGATATCCAGAGCGGATTCGACTCGCTCCGGGAGCTTGAAACCCGCACCTCGGTCGGATGATCCAGGTCGGCCACGATCTTCTTGGGATCGAAGGCGACGCCCCACTTTTCAAGTAGTTGTCCCAGGTCGGATGACGCCATCGATGTCTGGGGATTGTCCAGCAGGCATACCGGGTCGATAAAGGCCAGGATGCGGCCGCCCCTGCCGGCAAAATCGTCTATGGCTTCAAGCAGTTTCTTGTCCAACCCCTTGGGGTGAAAAAGGAGCAGCAAGTCAGTTTCGGAAGGCAGCTCTTTCTGGTTGGGGTCGACTTTGACGACCCTGTAAGATTTTTGCAACTCCTGGATGAACATCCATGGCCGGCGGTTGGTCGGCGGCGCTGAGAATGTGGCCGAAGGTCCGCCGAATACCGGCAGGGCGCTGATTACGGCTATTTTTTTGCGCTCGGCGCTCTGGACCCTGGAAATGATCCTGGTTATATCATATTCCAGGTGGGCCTCCCGGCTGGGATCCAGGAAGGCAATGGTTTCTTCCTGGTCGCCGGCCAGGGCGGTCAGCCCGAAGTAGCCCCGCTGACCGCCGGGCAGGTTGAAACCCTCGATGCCGAAACGCTCGGCCCATTCTTCCACGTCCGTGTCCGGCTTGGGATCATATATTTCGACGTTTATCTTGCCACCGCCGGCTTTCTGGTATTCTCCGAGCATGTCTCTCACCCTGCGGGCGTAGTTTTTCAGATGCAGCGGCAGTTGGATGGCATGGCTGCTGTAAAACAGGCGCAAGGTAACCGGCCGGCGGAGATCGGCCAGGATTTTGAGGGTGCCTTCAGAAAACGAATAGATCCGATCGGCGGTTACGTCCCATCGCCAGTTGAGGGGGGCGGCCACGAGGTTGAGCAACACCACCAAGGCAATTACCAGGGCGGCTTCAACCGGTTTTTTCCAGTTTTTGAAGGTCCGGTCAGGATGGCTGCGTTCGGCCATGGCATCTTTCTCCCTAAAAGCTTATCGTTGGCGCTGCCAGTCCAGCAGGAGGCTGTTGCAGTAAAGCCCCAGAATCATGAATGACAGGAAATAGAGCATGTCGCGCAGGTCGATCACGCCACGTGAAACGGATGAAAAGTGGGAAATGAAGCCGATGTTTTCAAGGGTTCTTATCAGCCAGAGAGGTGCCCAGCCCGAGATGATGTTGATGGTGGGGGGATAGCCGGCCAGGATGAAAAACAGGCAGGTCACCACCGCCAGGATAAAACTGACCACCTGGTTGCTGGTCATGGCCGAAGTGGCCGTCCCGATACCAAGGAAAGCCCCGGCCATCAGGAAGCTTCCCAGGTAGCCGGAGGCGATCGCTCCCAGGTCGGGTTGGCCGAGATAAACCACGCTCAGGACCATGGGGAAGGTCAGCCCCAGCGCCAGCCCGATGAAAAGCCAGGCGGCGATGAACTTTCCCAGAATCACTTCGCTTGGTTTCAGTGGCAGGGTAAGAACGATTTCGAGGGTGCCGAGCCGTTTTTCTTCGGCCCACAGACGCATGGCAATGGCCGGCACCAGGATGATGTAAATCCAGGGATGCCACTGGAAGAAAGAACGCAGATCGGCCTGGCCGGCTTCGAACCAGTTGCTGACGTAGAATGTGAAAAAGCCGGACAGGAGCAGAAAGATAACTATGAAGACATAGGCCACAGCTGAGTTGAAGTAGGCATTCAATTCACGCTTGGCAACCGCTTTGACGGCATTGAAAAAGGAATTCATCCTCTAAGACCTCCTCGTGGCGCCAGGATAATGTAATCCTCATCATGACCCGGCAGGTTGATCATTTTCCGTAAACCGGCCGGTACCGTTGGAGCCACCTGTCAGACTGCGGAATATTTCGTCCAGCCTCCCCCGATCGACGGCAAAGGAGAGCAGGTCTTGTTCGGCTTCCAGTTGGGACAGGATACGTGCCGCCGAAGCCGGTTCCCTGCGGGCCGGAATCAGGCGCAGGATCACCTCCGCTTCGGTTTGACTTACCACCTGCACCTCCTTGACTTCCTCCAGGGCCTCAAAACGTTTTTTGAGCCTGTCGGTCACTGCGTTGCCCAAAACCAGGGTTATGGTGCCATAGGAACTTGAACGGCGGCGCAGTCCTTCCGGGGTATCGTCGGCTATCAGGCGACCGTTTGCGATTATCAGGGCCCGCTGGCAGACGGCATCCACTTCGTCAAGGATGTGGGTCGAGAGCAGGATGGCCTTGTCCCGACTCATCCGGCGGATCATTTCCCGCACCTCGTGTTTCTGGTTGGGGTCCAGGCCGTCGGTCGGTTCGTCCATGACCAGATAGGGCGGGTCGTGCAGGATGCTCTGGGCAAAACACACCCTCTGGCGGTATCCCTTGGACAGGGTGCCTATGCGCTGATGGACCACCGGGGCCAGGAAACATTGCTCGATGGCCGCCCCGATCTTGAGTTTTTTGGATTTCCCCCTGTATCCACGGGCCTCGGCACAAAAGGCCAGGAAGCCTTCAACCGTCATGTCCGGATAAACCGGCGCATTTTCGGGCAGGTAACCCAGCCGGCGCCTGACCTCCACCGGTTTTTCGGCAAGAAGCAGGCCGTCTATGCTGATCGATCCGGAGGTCGGCCGTAAAAAGCCGGTTATCATCCTCATGGTGGTCGATTTGCCGGCCCCGTTGGGTCCCAGGAAACCGAGCACTTCCCCGCGTTTTACCGTAAAAGAGACCTTGTCGACTGCGGTTTTGGAACCGAAGGTCTTGGTCAATTCGTCTACCCTGATCACGATTCAGCCTCCAGCAAAGCGTGGTTGCGAGCCTGGAACATAAAACCGATTGCAGAGCAAAGTATACTTGATCCAAGATGTCAAGTTTTGATGGAGCCGACTTTCGTGATCCGCTCCCCGCCCTGGTTACAGGAGGCGCCGAAAGGCCGGTGGCTCGTAAAAGGTGAGCGGTGAACCGTCATAGCCCCCGGCGCTCATGGATGGTACTGCCGGGCCATCGACTTTGGATTACCTCCGTATCCTGAAACCGGCTTAGTTGTTATTGAACCTGCAATTCAATTCTGTTATGGAAAGTATTTCCAGTATCCTGAAAGGTGAAGCCTGGATGACAGCACCGGAAAAAGTCAAAGCCGATTTCGCCGAAAGCCTGTGGCGCTTTTTTGCCTCTGTCAAGCTGACCATAGTCCTGTTGATAACCCTGGCCCTGACTTCGGCCATCGGGACCTTCATTCCTCAAAACGCCGGACCTGAAGATTATTTGCGCCATTTCGGTCCCTTCTGGTTCCAGATGTTCAGTGTGCTGGACATTTTCGATATGTACCATGCCTGGTGGTTCCAGCTTCTTATCTTGGCGTTGGCTATCAATATCGTGGTATGTTCCATCGAGCGGCTCAGCAAGACCTGGAAGATAATCTTCAACCCGAACCCCAAATTGGAACCCGGCAGGCTCTTGAAAAGCAAGAATCGCCAGCAGTTCAGTCTGACGGTGGACCAGGCCACGGCAAGGCGGTTATGTGAAAAGTTTTTTCGGAAGCGTTTCAGACGTCTCCGGATAGAGCAAAGGGAACGGGGTTTCGTGCTGGCGGCCGAGCGAGGACGCTGGACAAGGCTTGGGGTCTACATAGTCCATTTCAGCGTGGTTTTGCTCCTTGCAGGTGCCCTGATCGGTTCGATTTTCGGTTACGACGGCTTTGTTAACATCGCCGAAGGCCAGAGCGCCGATCAGATCAGGTTGACAAACTCAAACCGGATTGTAAGGCTGCCTTTTTCCATCCGTTGCGATGATTTTTCCATCACTTTCTATGACAACGGAGCTCCCCGGGAATACCGTTCCAAACTGACCCTCCTTAAGGATGGAAAGGAAATTTTCAAAAAAGACATCATCGTCAACGATCCGCTCCGTTACGGGGGCATAAACATCTTTCAGGCAAGCTACGGAAAGACCAGGGCCGATACAACCACACAGGTTCCGAGGCGTGAGGATTTGCCGGCAACCATAGATATCGAGATTACCAGCGCCGCCTCGTCCCTGGTTTACCAGCGCCGGGTGGCCATTGGAGAAAGCCTGGAGTTGCCGGAAGGTGCCGGAAAGTTGATCCTCAAAGAATTTGAGCCCAGCGCCACTTTCGGGGGCCAGGCCATCGGGCCGGCCCTGGTGGCCGTCTTGATCAAGCCCGATGGTACGCGCTCGGAGATCCTGCTGCCGGTAAATTTTCCGAGTTTCGACAGGATGCGGCGCGGCAGTTTGGTATTTGCCGTTGGGCCTCAAACGCGGAATGCCTTGAAAAAATCCGGGCAGCCCGGGGAAATCTATTACACCGGGCTCCAGGTGACCAAGGACCCGGGGGTGCCGGTGGTGTATGCGGGTTTCATCCTGATTATAGCCGGCTGTTTCATCACCTTTTTTCTTTCCCACCAGCAAGTGGCCCTGGAGGCCGAATGCGATGGAGACAAATGCCGCGTTTTGCTGGCCGGCAAGGCCAACAAGAACAAAATGGGTTACAAACGAAAGCTTGCCGCTTTCGCCCGGGCACTGGAGGGTGCCATCGGCGGAAACGGCCGGTGAATCGGTTGTTTTTGACAAACATTCCGCGTTCGTTTCCAGACGCGGGGCATTTTGTTCGGGGAATGTGATTTCATGTACAATTCTTTGATTCTTTCCATTGTTACCTTCGTTTACGGTCTGGCCGGATTTCTCTACCTGGCCGCTTGGGTTTTCAAAAAACAAACTCCCGCCACCCTTGCA
>JALVRI010000081.1 GCA_027031325.1 Desulfobacteraceae bacterium | reverse complement strand
GAGCAAGCACAAAGTAGATCAAAAAGATCTGTACCAGCAAGGGCGTGTTGCGGATCACTTCAAGGTAACAGCGGGCTGCAAGCCTGGCTACGAAAGAATTCGACAGGCGGGCCAGGGCGGTCAGCATTCCTATCAAAAAGGCCATGACCATGGATAAAGACGTAATCTTGAGGGTAACCCATAGCCCCTGGAGCAGCAGCCCTGGTTTCAGGGAGCCGTCCTGGCGCAGGAAAAGGTATTGATCGACGCGGTACCATTGCCAGTTATATCCCATCGAAGTAGCTCCCCTGACCAGGATAAGGGCCAGGGTGGCCATTATCAGTATTATCTTGAGTATATCGGTCAGGTTAAGCTGTCCGGACTTTGAATACGGCATACAATCTATAATCTTTCTCTATTTGAGGGGGTATTGAAACCTGGAACGGCTCCGGTTGATCGGCGCCGGGGTCGTTGGAAGCGATTTTGCTTCCCGGTTCATGGCAAAGTGCCGCTAAGAGGCCGGATGTCACTTTCAGGTTTCATGCTCATTCACTTATTTTTTTCTCTTTGGGCTTTATCCAGGTCCCATCTTGGCGATACTGCCCGGCGGCCTTGATCAAGGCCTTTTTTTTCAAAGCAAAATCATTTTTCATGCCGATAAGCCACTGCTTGTGTTCAAGGGCTTTTGCCCGGTTCAGGAAAAGGACCCGGGGGCTTTGCTGCATATCGAAACCTACCTTGCCGTCACTGAAGTCGATTTTCCCGTTATTACTGCACAGCATGCAGCGGACCCTGCCGTGGTCAAGAAACCTGAAAGTCGTTCCACCGCAAACCGGGCATGACGGTTGGGCCGGTTGAGGAAGGGGTCCGAAAAGAGCCCTGCCCAGCTCATGAGCCTTTTGGAGGTTGCCTTCCTCCAGGAGTATCTCGCCGGGCAGGGCGCCGTAAAACATTTCGACCGCTTTCACCTTTGCCAGAAGGACTTTGAGAAAGTTTTCGATCCCCAGGAGGGTATGGCCTTCCATGTGCTTGATACCGGCCACTCCGATACCGAGGGCAGGTTTTTCCCATAGTTGTCCGGCCCGGCTGTAAAAGCTCAGGCCACGATCGACAAAGCGTTTCAGGCTGGAATGGGGGGCCAGGAAGTAAGCCGGGCAAGCCAGGATGATTGCATCGGCTGTGCCGATGGCATCCAGGATCTGCTCGAGGTCGTCATCGATGGGACAGTTCTTGTCTTCAAAGAGGCACATGTAACAGGCCCTGCAAGGTTTGATATCGAAGTCTGTCAGGCGAAGAAGTTTGAGGCGGTGTTCTTGCCGGATACCCCTGCAGACTGCCTTGATGATGGTCTCACAATTTCCCATACGGCGGGCGGAGGCAACAAGCCCCAGGATGGTTTTCAAAAGTCTTCCCCCTTCTGCCAGTAGTCGGTATCGTCCTCAAAGGCGGCAAGAGACGATTGAAAGAGGATCGCTCTGCCTGGGCAAAAGTACCACAATAGGCTTGCTTAGTGAAAGTGAATTTTCTATGTTGTCAGCCGGAAGGAGAGTTTGACTATATTTGCGGGGGGCATCAGGCCTGATGGAATACGATTTGCAGGTTGACATAGGCGGGCTTGTTCTTTCCAACCCGGTAATGACTGCATCCGGAACCTTCGGTTACGGACGTCAGTTTGCAGAAATAATGGACCTTAACCGGCTGGGGGCCATCGTGGTCAAGGGCCTGTCCCTTGAGCCCAGCCCGGGCAATCCGCCCCCCCGGATAGTGGAGACGGCCTGTGGTATGCTCAATGCCATAGGGCTTGAAAACGTGGGGCTGGAAGCATTCATGTCTGAAAAGCTTCCCTTCCTTGAAACCTTGAAGACCCCGGTGATTGTCAACATTTACGGTCGCCGGGTAGAAGACTACGCCCTTTTGGCCCGGCGCCTTGATGGAGTCCAAAAGGTGGCCGGCCTCGAAGTCAATATTTCTTGTCCCAATGTCAAGCAGGGCGGAATCGCTTTCGGTGCGGATCCTGCCATGGCGGCCACGGTTACCCGGGCCGTCAGGCAAAAAACCACCAAACCGGTCATCGTCAAGTTGTCCCCCAATGTCAGCGATATCGCCACCATTGCCCGCAGTGTCGAAGATGCCGGGGCAGACGCCATTTCGCTGATCAATACCCTGACGGCCATGGCAATTGACATCAGGACCCGCCGGCCAAGGCTGGCCAACATTACCGGAGGACTTTCAGGACCAGCCATCAAGCCGATTGCCGTGCGCATGGTTTGGCAGACTGCCAGGG
>JALVRI010000080.1 GCA_027031325.1 Desulfobacteraceae bacterium | reverse complement strand
ACCGGTGTAGCGGATCATGCGTTCGTTCATGTAAGTTATCCGGTAATCGAAGGAGATGATGAAGATCAGGCCGTCGAAAGCGTCCACGATGGCTTCGAAAAGGCGGTCCTTTTCACGGATTATGTGCCTGAGCTTGTCAGGATCATCTATCCGGTCTTGGATTCGGTTGACGGGACGTAGGATATCGGCCAGTTTTTTGCCTGAACCAGGACCGGAAAAGCCGCCCATGGCTGTCTCCTGTATTGCACGGGTGAAATAAGTAAGCTTGGCACAGGGCCTGACGATAGCCACCTAATTTGCCATGAAAACGGCTTCATGAAAAGGGAAATGTTTGCTAACATGAAATGATCAACCCGGGAGCGAGGGCGGCGGTCGAGCAGGATGGGCCACTGGTCCCGGGGATGGTGGACGGAGGCGTGCCATCAACCTGCCGCTGCTGAAAGGGATATGATCATGAACGCCGAAAATGCCACCTGGGCATTGTGCCAGAGTGAGAAGGTCAAAGCCGGGCTGATTTGGACCAGTAGCGCGGTTGAGATCAGCCTGGGGCTGGAGGGGATGGCCAGGAAAGGAGCCCAGCGGATCATTTGCGGACTGATTGCCATGGTGGCCGGGGAGGTTCACCTGGCACGCAAACTAAGCCGGGACGATACATGGCTGAAGGTCGACAAGTCACTCAACATGGCCAGGGTCATGGTTGATTCCGGCGTGGCCCGGGAGGCGGTGTTCCATCTTGCCAAAGCCCTTAGTGAAGTGACCAATATCGGCCGCCGGGCCGCCGGCGAGCTTGATTCCGCCGGCCAATGAACCCGGCCTTAATCTTGGTGGAGGTTGCAATGGACAAAGTCTACTGGGTTTACATTACCACCTCGGATCGCACTGAAGCCCTGGAGCTGGCAGAAAGGATAGTCCAGAACAGACTGGCTGCCTGCGTCAACGTTTTGAGCGCAATTGAGTCGGTCTATCGCTGGAAAGGGAAGCTAGAAAAAGACCGCGAAGTGGCCATGGTGGCCAAAACCACGGCCGGCATGCTCCAGCATCTGACGGAATTTGTAAGACAACACCACAGTTACGAGTGCCCCTGCCTGGTAGCCCTCCCGGTCGAAGGTGGAAATCAGGACTTTTTGCAATGGGTACATGACCAGGTGGCGGAAAAGACAGGCTGAACCAGCACGGGGGCAATTTGAAAATCGAAGCCGACGGAGAGGTCCATGAAAGACAGCAGAGGATACTATTATCATCCATTTCCCCGGAACAAGGCCGTCAGGATGTATGTGCGTGAAGCCGCCGGGGATTTTGAGTTCAGGATGTGGAGCAGCGAAGATGACCGGCTTTGGCAGGAACACGGCTGGGTGCCTTACAGTGCCATCTTGCAGGCCCGGTCAATTTACCGCGGCAAAAGGTTCGATCCCGGGCAAGCCTACGACCTGGATCTGGCGCGCGAACTGATCGAGCAGATGCGGCAGGACCGGCGCAGATGAGAATCCAGAGTCTGATCGGATTGTTGGTTTTCGTAGCCATGGCCTGGGCCCTGGGTGAAAACAGGAGCAAGGTAAGTTTGAAATTGGTCCTGGCCGGTCTGGTTTCCCAGTTGCTCTTGGGTTTGATCCTGCTGAAGGCGCCCGGTGTGCAAGAAATCTTCCTGGCCCTGAACCGCTTGGCCCTGGCTCTGGAAAAGGCCACCAGGGCGGGCACCGGCATGGTCTTCGGGTACCTGGGCGGCGGTCAATTGCCATTCAAGGAGACCGTTGCCGGCAGCAGCTTCATCCTGGCTTTCCAGGCCTTGCCGCTGGTGCTGGTGATAAGTGCGCTGTCTTCCTTGCTGTTTTACTGGAAAGTAATGCCGGCCGTGGTGCGTGCTTTCGCCTGGTGCCTGCGCCGCACCCTGGCCGTTGGAGGCGCCGAGGGACTTGGGGTGGCGGCCAACGTATTCGTGGGCATGGTGGAAGCTCCTTTGTTCGTCAGGCCGTACCTGGAAAAGATGACCCGCAGCGAGCTTTTTACCCTGATGACAGCCGGCATGGCCACCATTGCCGGAACGGTGATGGTCCTGTATGCGAGTATCCTGAAAGATACCATTCCCAATATAATGGGGCACATTCTGACAGCATCGATAATCAGCGTCCCGGCCGCCGTTACGGTGGCCAAGGTAATGGTCCCGGAAACCGGGTCTCCCACTTCGGGCAAATTGGAATTACCCCGGAGCGCCGCAAACAGCATGGACGCAATCACGCGCGGTACGCTTCAGGGGGTGGAACTGCTGATCAA
>JALVRI010000079.1 GCA_027031325.1 Desulfobacteraceae bacterium | reverse complement strand
GAACTGGATCGCGTTCTCGGCGGGGGACTGGTAGCAGGTTCCCTGGTTCTTATCGGCGGTGACCCCGGTATCGGCAAGTCCACCCTCATGCTCCAGGCCCTTTGCAGCATGGCGGTCAGGGGCTCCAAGGTATTGTATGTCTCGGGTGAAGAGTCTATCCAGCAACTTAGGCTGCGCAGCGTTCGCCTGGCCGCCGAAAATGAGAACCTGCTGGTGGCGGCTGAAATCGATCTGGACGCCATAATGGCGATCATAGACTCGTCCCGGCCGGAGGTGGTGGTGGTGGATTCGATCCAGACGGTCTTCAGCAGCGAGCTTACATCCGCCCCGGGGAGCGTAACCCAGGTCCGCGAATCGACCATGCGCCTGATGATGATGGCCAAGCAGACCGGATTGCCTACCTTCCTGGTCGGCCACGTAACCAAGGAAGGCTCCATCGCCGGCCCCAAATTGCTCGAACACATGGTGGACACGGTTCTGTATTTCGAAGGCGACCGCAACCATGTTTTTCGGATTCTGCGGGCCGTCAAGAACCGTTTCGGATCGACCAACGAGATCGGTGTCTTTGAAATGCGCACCAACGGCCTTCAACCGGTGCCCAATCCTTCGGCGGTTTTTCTTTCCGGACGCAATGCCGAAACTCCGGGGTCCGTGGTTACCGCCAGCATGGAAGGCTCACGCCCCATCCTGGTGGAGATCCAGGCCCTTGTCAGCAGCTCGCACCTGGGCACTCCGCGCCGAACCGTCCTCGGCCTGGACGCCAACCGGGTTGCCCTGCTGGTGGCAGTCATGGAAAAAAAGCTTGGTCTCCAACTTGCCGGCCACGATATATTCATTAACGTTGCCGGGGGAGTACGTATTGTGGAACCGGCGGTCGATCTGGCCGTCATGGCAGCCGCAGCCTCCAGCTTTCTGGACAAGGGGGTTGCCGAAACCACGATTGTCCTTGGCGAAATCGGTCTTACCGGAGAGGTCAGGGCCATCGGCAATATCGAGACCCGGATCGGCGAGGCTCAAAAGATGGGTTTTACCCGCTGCATCGTCCCGGCGGCGAACCTGAAAAACCGGCCCCGGAGAGAAAAGATGCAAATTATGGGCGTCCAGACCCTGGACGAGGCCATGGACGCGCTTTTTTGAACCCCGGAAAAGGGGTCTCCGGTTGACTTGCTCCAGGTCAAAAGTTATGAAGCGTTTCAAATCAAGGCCGAACAGCTGGCAAGACCACTGGACCCGCAAGGCGCGGAAAGAAAAATATCCGGCCCGGTCTGTTTATAAACTGGAAGAAATCCAGCGTAAATACAAGGTCATCAGGCAGGGGGCAGCTGTCCTTGACCTGGGTTGCGCCCCGGGCAGCTGGCTGCTCCTTGCTTCCAGGCTGACCGGTTCCAGGGGCAAAATCGTGGGCATCGACCTGCAGGCGGTGACCATTGACCTGCCGCCTAACGCGACGGCCCTGAAAGGGGACATTTTCGCCCCCCGGGGGCAGGTGGCCGCAGCCCTTGAAAAATCTTTTGACACCATTTTAAGCGACATGGCCCCGGCCACAACCGGCAACAAGGTGGTGGACGCCGCGCGTTCCCTGGAATTGTGTCGCCAGGCCCTGGCGATCGCCTGCCGGCGGCTTCGGCCGGGGGGCAATTTTGTGTGCAAGGTATTGCAGGGTAGCGATTTCAAGGAATTTACAAATGAAGTCGGCAAACTGTTCAAGCGGCGGCATAACTTCAAGCCGCGCAGCAGCCGCAAGGCAAGCCGTGAAATCTTTGTCATCGGCCTGGACCGTCTCCGGTCCGGGAATTGAAACTGGTTTGCAAGCAACTTTTTCAGTCGATTTCAGTACCGTCTTCCTGCCTGGCAGGAGATCAATCTCAAATGGGAGGTAAGCATGGCTGGTCACAGCAAATGGGCCAACATAAAACACCGCAAGGGAGCCGCCGATGCCCGGCGCGGAAAAATCTTCACCAAGCTGACCAAGGAAATCATCGTGGCCGCCCGCATGGGAGGCGGCGATCCCAACGCCAATCCGAGGCTGCGAAAAGCGATAAACGCCGCCAAGGCGGAAAACATGCCCAAGGACAAGATCGAACGGGCCATCAAGAAGGGCACCGGCGAACTTGAAGGGGTAAATTACGAAGAATCCACCTATGAAGGCTACGGACCCGGCGGGGCGGCGATCCTGGTGGAATCCTTGACCGACAACAAGAACCGGGCCGTGGCCGAAATCAGGCATATTTTCAGCAAGCACGGCGGAAGCCTCGGGGAAAACGGATCGGTAGCCTGGATGTTCGACAAAAAGGGCTACCTGGTGATCGAAAAAAAAGCGGTCGACGAAGATACCCTCATGGAAACCGCCCTGGAGGCCGGTGCCGAAGATGTCCGCGAGGACGGTGACAACTTTGAGGTAATCACGGCCCCGGAAGATTTCGAGGCCGTCAGAGAGGCCATCGAGAAAGCCAGTATCCCCAATATTACCGCCGAAGTGACCATGCTGCCCCAGAACACCACCACCTTGACGGGCAACCAGGCCGAAAAGATGATCAAGCTGATGGATGCCCTGGAAGACTGTGACGATGTCCAGAAGGTCTACACCAACGCCGATATCCCGGACGAAATAATGGCCCAGATATGACAGGCGGCCCAGCCGGTACCGGAACTAAAAAGGGCCCAAAAGGAGGGGCCAGCCCTTCCTCCTGGGCCCTTGCGGCGGTTGTATTCCGGGCTCTGGATGCGCCTTTTAAGGCAGCATCTTGATCCAGTCGCTATTTTCGATCCATTTCAACTTGAGCTTGGCCAACTGGTCGGATCCCTCCATGGTGGACAGGAAGTTGTTGACCCAGTTGAGGAAATGGACATCTCCCGGCGGCAGGGCGATTCCAAGGGGCTCGTAGGTAAAAGGCGTGATCACGGCCACAAAGCCGGCATCCGGATGCCTTACCAGGGCCAGCAGGCAGGCATGGTAATCGGCCACCATGGCATCCGCCCGGTTGCTCAGGACCATCCCCACGGCCTCGTCGTAATCCTTGGCCAAGAAATGCTGGGCTTTGGGCAAAAGTTTTTTCAGCAGCTCTTCACTGGTGGAGCCCTTGAGGGCCACGAAAGAATATTGCGGACTGTTGAATTTCCCCGGTTCGTGGTTGTAGCCTATTTTTTCCTTCTTGGTCAAAAATGCCTTTCCGGTGACATGGTAGGGCCCGGCGAATTCCACCTCCATGTTCCTTTCCGGCGTTATGGTCATGCCGGAAATGACCATGTCGACTTCGCCTTGCTCCAAGGCCGGTAAAAGCTGGTTGAAATCCTTTTTCACCAGCGACAGTTCAACACCCATGGCGCTTGCCATGTAGCGGGCCAGGTCAATATCAAACCCTTCTATCATTCCGTCCTTGGTGGTCATATTGAGCGGCGGCATGTTGGCTGAAGTCCCCACGATCAGGGTGCCCCGCTTCTGAATCTTTGCCAGCAGCGGTGATTTTCCAACCGGGCCGTTCATGGTGGAACAGCCCACCATCAGGGCCAGCAAAAATATCAAGAGCCCCAGCCAGATAGTTTTTTTCATAACCTTCCTCCGTTGTTTTAGGTGTGATTGAAAAGTAAATCTTGAATTCCGGCCCCGCCCAAATGTTCGCGAACACCTGCGGGAACCACGCTATGCTGGGCATTCAGGCCGCCGAAGTGGAATCGGTCCGGCAAAGGAGTGCTGCTAATCATATACTGCTGGCGGCAGTTTCCAGGCAACAAAACAAGAAAGTATATGCAGGTCGAGCAAGAGAGAATGGAATCCACCCGGCAATCATAGAAGTTACTATATATCATCACTCCGACTTGTCAACCGGCTTGTAACGGGCCATTGTCCGGCCGTTTTTCAAGCCGATCATTGCCAGGTCCCGTAAAATCAGTGTCCGTAGCCATCTTCTTCTTCCTCAGGTTGCACGCCGGATGCCGGAGGGGTCTTGGGTAGAATAGGTTGAATCAATTCAAAGGGGGCCTTGAAAGTCCTCTTCAAAATGCCGAGGATGCGCGTTCCAACCGCCTGGGGAGCAAGGGGAACAACCGCGGGATCATTCAGAGGCCCCCTGACACTTACCGGAATCGCCACCAGGGTGCCCTTCAAGACCTTCCCCACCACCGGGGTGTGGCTTACGATCCAGTCCACCGACGTAAGGGGTGAAACAAGCGCGGTCAGGTTCATGGTCTGCCCGGTAAGGTCCATTTCTCCTTCGCAGACGACGTTCAGCATCCTGGCCTTTATACGGGCGTCTTCCAGCAAGATCTTTCCGCCCTTGAAAACCATCCGGGCCGAGATGCTCTTGAAAGGCAAATCCCGGCGGCGCAAATCGGGCAGGTCCCCGGTTACAAGCTTGTTGATCTTCAGATAGGCGATGATATTGGTAAACAGCCCGGCACGACCGATGTTGAACAAGCGTCCATCGGCCATGTTCACCACGAGGCTCCCCTGGAGGTTGTCCAGCAATTGGCGCCGGGACCTGCCTTTGCCCGCCAAATGGCCGCTTACCGCCAGGCTTCCTTCAATCTTCTCCGAAGTATCGGCTCCGGCAAGACATCCGACCGTGTATTTGAGCCTGGTTTCTTCAAGGCTGGGCACCAGATCAAAGGCAACCCCCTGAGGTCCGAAACGGATTGCCCCGGCCACGGTGATACCGCACACCTTGACATCCACCAGGCGGATCGAAACCTTTTCCCCGTCCAGGATAGCAACCGCATTGAAGGGTTGGCCGGCATAGTCCCCGAATTCCAGCCGTTCAAAGTTTAAAGCCACAACCCCCCGCAAGGGTGGGAAAATCCCGGACTTTGAGGCCCCCCGACTTTCGGCTGGCCTTTTCGATCCAAGCAAGTCCTGGATTTTGGCAACATCCATGACGGCCGCCCCGGCGGACATGTCCATGTAGATGGAATCAGGCTTGAGGTCCAGGCGACCCCGGATTGACAGGTCCTGGCCGTTCAAATTCACCCGGGCCTTGCTGACGGCAACCCGGCCCGACCGGCCGTCAACTGTTGCATGCTCGATCCGGATGCCCTTCAAAAAACCGAAGGGCAGGTTCAGGCGCTCAATTTCCAAGCGCCCGGCAAGGCTCGAGACCCCGACGGCCTCCAGATCCAGGTCCAATTGAACCTTTCCGGATATCTGTCCCGCTGTCTGCGGTGGCAAATTCCAGAGCTTTGCCAGGGTGGCGGCCGAAAGGTTTCCGGAAAAATCGACCTGCCAGCGACCGCTGCCGAAAAAATGGGCCAGGGCCAACGAAGCCCGTGAATTTTGGTCCTCGAGAAACAACCGCCGAATGTCAAGTTCCGATTGCCGGATGCCCATTGCCAGAGACAAAGTTAGCCCGGGGACAAACTCGGCGTCGGCCTCGACTTCCAAACGGCCCTGCCCGGCCGCCAGTTCCAGCTTGGCGATGGATATGGTGCCTCCGGCCCTCAGGCGGGGGTTAACACCGAAGGTCTCAAACAGCCAATCCCGTGTTGTCCGGCCGACCCGTCCATCCAGGCTCAACTGGAGCCGCGGGCTGGAGCTGAAAATCCCCTCAACCACGCCGCCGGCCCGCAGGGTAGTGCCGCCCATTGTCATCTCGAGGTTGCTGAAAACCAGGTGGTCGGAATCCAGATCAAGATCGGCTTGTCGGATTACCACACAGGCCGGCAGGACACCCGCGTCGACCAGCAGCTGATCCAGACTGACACCGGCCTCGATTTGCCATCCGGATGGCGCGTGAGGGGATTTTTTGAGCCTTAAATAGGTGACCTCCGCCCAGCCGCCGATATCGGCAAGATCAAAACCGGCCGTCGATTTACCAAGCAAGGGTTCGGCCCAGGCATAAAGCTGTCCTGCATCCAGGCGCAAGCCGGCGGGCCTGAGTTCAAGCTCGAGCGGCCCGGACCAATCCAGACTGCCCCCGAGACCTTTGAAAATACTCGACCCGATACTGCCCTCCATCCGGGCCAGTTCCAGGCGATGGCCGGAAAAAACCAGCTTGCCCCCCCTGATGACCACTTTTTCAGGCAGGCGATCGTAATCGGCTTCAAGATGGACCTGCCCGGCCCGCACCTGCACCTGCCAGGCCTCGTCCCCTTTTTGGACCACCAGGCGTCCTTTTGCCGTCCCCTTGATGGAAGCGATGCGTTCCAGCTCGGCCAGGACCTCCGGCTTGGTCGAAAATCGGCGCACCAGGCCCGGGAGCCGGGCCAAATCGGCTTCGAACCCGCATCCGACGTAAAAGACATCCCGGCCGGCCAAGCCCAGGCGCAATACACCATCGGTGGCTGTGGTTTTGCCCATTGCGGCCGCCAGGTGCCTGCCCTCAAGGACTCCATCTTTCAAAACGACCTTGCCGCTTACATTTTTAAGTTCCCAGCCCAACTGCGGTATGACCAGGGAACCGCCGGACAGCCTGGCCGACAGATGGAGCTTGCCCGGGGCAAAAAGATCGTGCCAGCTTGAGGCCCGGCTCTCAAGTTCCAGCCCGTAAACCCGGCCCCGCCTGACTATCCTGAAAAGCTTGTCGTTCAAAAAACCGGGGCCGACGGCAGCGGATAAAGCCCGCCTCAAGTGCCCGATGGAAAACGAGCCGGCGCGTACGGCCAACCTGATCCGCGGTACACGGGGGGTCATCATCCAGTCCAGCGCCCCGCTCACCTCCAGGGCCGGCCGGGAAAACCGCAGATTCTCCAAACGCACCTCCAGCTTCCGGCGCGTCCAGTTAACGGCGGCCACG
This sequence comes from Desulfobacteraceae bacterium, assembly GCA_027031325.1. GTDB lineage: Bacteria > Desulfobacterota > Desulfobacteria > Desulfobacterales > Desulfosarcinaceae > JALVQM01. Next base: position 331 of record JALVRI010000079.1, on the reverse strand, counting down.
GACTTCAGATCACCGGCGTTGAAGCTTTCCTTCCCCCGCCCAAAAATCAAATCTCCGGAGGAAACAACGATTCTGGCCGAAATATCTTCCGCAGCGCTGCTTTCGGCTTCCAGGGCAAGATCGATCCGCCCCCTGGGCAGGTCGACCTTCTCCAGGGCTTTAAGGGCTGCGGCCGCCTGAAGGTCCAATCCTTCAAAGCGGGCCCGGAGGTGAATGCCGGGCCCTTGCGCATCCATGGTGAACTGGAGCCGGATTTGCCCGGCAAAACCGGACGCGGCCTCCAGCTTGACCTCCAGGGCGCCATCAGCGCTCAAGCCAGCCTCGATATCGA
>JALVRI010000078.1 GCA_027031325.1 Desulfobacteraceae bacterium | reverse complement strand
GTGCCAATCTTTACCCATGGTCCAGACAATATACTTGCCTCGCCGCCGGATGCCTTTGATCACCTGGCCCCTGAGGTGCCGGCAGAATTCGTCAGGCCCGGTTCCGGCAAGCAGGGACGGACAGAGGACCTTGACCGCTTCTATCCTCTGTCCGATCGTGCCCAAGGCTTTCAGGTCGTCCACCAGGGTCTGTACCTCTGGTAATTCAGGCATAAACCGCTCCATGCAATTTGAAAGTTTTCAACCCGGATCATGCACTTCAAATGCCTTTGCCTGCCCTCCGCCTCGCATCTTCGCCAAACTTGCCGGCTGTAAAATCCGGGTTCAAGGCCGGCAATCGTCAGGCCATATCCGAACCGGCCTTTGCGGTCAAGTTTCGGGCGCAACTACCGATGATAAAAATTGATAAATTCGACAAAACCATACCCTGCAATAGCTATGAAGATGAGGATACTACCCCTTGAACCCGGAAAAATCATTGCCATCGGTGGCGCCAAAGGCGGAGTGGGCAAAAGCATATTTGCAGCCAACCTGGGAACTTTCCTTGCCAGGAAGGGCAAGAAGGTGATCCTGCTCGACCTGGATTTGGGAGGAGCCAACCTCCATCTCTACATGGGGGTCTGGGCCCTGAAGCACCGCATCAATGATTTCCTGGACAAAAAGGTGGCCGGCCTGGAAGAAATCGCAGTCCAGACTCCCCATGGCCCCTTGCTGATCGGAGGCGGCAGCAGCCGGCTGGGAGCTCCCAACCTGCCCTTTGTCCGCAAGCTGAAACTTATCCGGGCTGTCAAAAAGCTGGCCGCCGACCACGTCATCATCGATCTTGGCGGAGACACCTCCTTCAATATCCTCGATTTCTACCTGGCGGCCGATACCGGACTGGTAATGACCACCTGCGATCCGGCCTCCTACCTGGACGCTTACACTTTTATCAAAATGGGACTCTACCGCCGCCTGGCACGTCTTTTCGGTCCTGAATCCGGATGGCACAAGCTAAAGGACGATACCGTAAAGGGTATCATCGAAGATTTCCTGAACCAGCCCGGCGGTACCAACGGCCACGGCATCGGCAAGCTGTTGAAACAGGTCGACCTGGAAACACCCTCCAAGGCTTACCTGGTAAAAAACGCGGTGGAATCTTATCGGCCCTTGCTGCTGGTCAACATGGCCCAGGATTCTTCCGAAACCAAGAACCTGATCATCCGCCTCCAGAAGGTAGCCAACAAAATGCTGGCGGTGGATGTTGATTTCGCAGGCGCCCTGCCCCCCGATTCCAAGGTGGCCCAAAGCGCCCATGACCTGGTACCCGATGTTGTCGGCAATCCCAATGGAGTACTGGCCGGATTCCTGAACAGGATGTGCCGGAAACTGCTTTGACATTCCCTTGGGCCGGGGGCAGGCCGAATCGGATCATACAAGCCGGATCCTGTGGGTACGCCGCAGGTCCTCCCACAAGGCGCGGATGATAATCATGCAGGCTTCGTCAGCAAGCGCATCTGCCAGGCCGGCATGGGCGGCACAGGCCCGCAGCAGGTCATGGTTGGCGCCGTAAAGTCCAAAAGCCTTTTTGATATACTCAGCCAGCCAACGATAAATCTCGTCCAGCTGATCGGCACTGCTGTTGGCTACCGCCACCCTGTCCTTCAATGACAAGGCGGCCTTGAGCCTCTCGACCGCCTGCTCCACGGTAACCGGCAAGCCGCCCCTCGTCCCGGAAACCCGGCCATCCTTGAAAGGTCCGAATGAGGTGGACTTGATGAAGCCGAGATAAACCGCGGCTTCGAGCACGGAACAGCAGTTGGCATAGATGGCGCCGTCTTCGCTCAGCCGGGGGCCGGTGACGTAAACCGTCCTGAGCCTATGGGCATCCGCCCAGTCGCAAACCAGGGTGGCGGCTTCGAAAAGACTCCTCTGGCTCAAATCGACATGCAGAAGCTGCTTGTGTTGTTGTAAGGTGATCTGGACGGTGTAAGTCAGCCAGTCGGACAGGCTGCCGCGGGATATGATCAAGGTTCCATCGGCCTCTTCCACGTTGCGTTTTATGGCTTCCTGGACACCGACCGATTGGGTCTCTTGCAACTGGTAACGCCCGGAAAGAGGACCGTCTTCACTGCGCCGTCCCCTGCGGATCCAGCCCCCGAAAGAGATTCCAAGCTTGATGGCCGTATCCAGGGCCGCCCTCTGAACCCCGGTTTGGCCACCCGACAAAATCCTGTGAATCATGTTTGCATCTTTTCTTTTGGCAGGTCTCTATCAACCTGGCAATAGCAGAATTCC
>JALVRI010000077.1 GCA_027031325.1 Desulfobacteraceae bacterium | reverse complement strand
TGGAAGCCGGCTGCCAAATGGCGGACATGATTACCGCCGAGGCCCTCCGGATCCGGCTCGATCAGCTTCCCGGCATGCCGGTGGTGACCTACGTAAATTCCCCGGCGGAGGTCAAGGCTCTTTCAACCATTTGTTGTACCTCGGCCAACGTGGTCCAGGTGGCCGAGAGCCTGGAAGCCGACGAGATCCTGATGACTCCTGATCGCAACCTGGCAATGTATGCTGCCGCGCGGACAGGCAAGAAGATCCATCTCTGGGACGGTTATTGCCCTACCCATGAGAGGCTCAAGCCCCGCCACGTGGAAGAGGCCCGTAAAGCCCACCCCAACGCGGTCTTCATGGCCCACCCGGAGTGCCGGCCCGAAATATTGGAACTGGCCGACGTGATCGCCAGCACAAGCGGCATGCTACGCCATGCGGCCGCTTCCAGGGCCGCGGAGTTTATTGTCGGTACCGAGGTCGGGTTGCTCCATCCGCTGCAGAAAGCCAACCCCGGCAAGCGTTTTTATCCGGCCTCGGCGCAGATGGTCTGTCCCAACATGAAAAAGATTTCCCTTCAGGATGTGCTGGAAAGCCTGGAAAATATGACCTTCCAGGTAAAGGTGGCAGAAGAGATCCGCCGTCCGGCCCTGCGGGCGGTGGAAAAGATGGTTCGGCTTGGCTGAGAGATGGATTTGCAGGCATTTGATATGCTCGAGGCCTGTTTCCAGGATCTGGTGACCTGGATGGCCGGCCGGTTCGGAAAGGGCGTTTATCATGCGGCGGCCCTTTATCGCCAGGTTTTCCGCCAGGGCCGGCTCGCCCCGGAGGAGCTGGAGCAGTTCTCCTTGTCAGGCGACCTGGCCAAGAGGGTCAAAAAAGAGATCCGCTTCAGGCTGCCGGAACTTGCCGACAAGGTAAGTGAAGATGGTGTGACCAAGATGGTCTTCCGGCTGGCGGACGGGGTCCGGATAGAGTCGGTCATAATCCCCATGGCGACCCATTTTACCCTCTGTGTTTCGACCCAGGCCGGCTGCCGGATGGGTTGCCGCTTTTGCCGCACCGGACAGATGGGTTTTGTCCGCAACCTGGAGGCAGGGGAAATCGTGGGTCAGGTCCTGGCTGCCAAGACCTGGTTGGGATACGAGATCCGCAACCTGGTGTTCATGGGCATGGGCGAACCGCTGGACAATTTCGACAATTTCGTAAAGGCGGTAAAGGTACTGGAGGATCAGCGGGGTCTCAATATCGCCAAGGGACGGATGACAGTTTCAACCGCCGGTCTGGTGGACGGAATTTACGCCCTTGCAGCCGAGGGTTTGAGCCCCCTCAAGCTGGCGGTTTCCCTGAATGCCCCCGAAGATGATTTGCGCTCTTATCTTATGCCGCTAAACCGCCGCCACCGGCTCCGGGAGCTCATCCGGGCCTTGCAGGCTTATCCCCTGCCGCCCAAGGGGCATATCCTGATCGAGTATGTCCTGATCGAAGGCGTGAATGACAGTCGGGAGCACGCCGACCAACTGGCCGACCTGGTGCGCTATCTGCCGGCCAAGGTCAACCTGATTGCATGTAATCCCGACCCCCGGGGAAGCTTCAGACCGCCGCCGGCCAAGGTCTTGGAGGCTTTTCGACAAACCCTGGTTGAAAATGGAATTTTCGTCAGGGTGAGGTCTTCCAAGGGGCGCGGTATCCTGGCCGCTTGCGGACAGTTGGGCCGGCCGGCTGCCACGGCTGTCTGCTGATCCTGTACGAGGAGGCACTGTGCAGCCCATATATTACGTAGATGGAAAATTCGTGCCTGCCGACCAGGCGGTGATTCCGGTCGATGACCTGGCGCTTTTGAGGGGGATCGGTGTTTTCGACCTGTTACGCACCTACGATGGCAAGCCGTTGTTTTTGGATGAACATATTGCCAGGCTGATCAATTCGGCCCGCAAGATAAAGCTCGAGTTGCCCTGGAGCGAGGATGACATCCGCCGGATCGTCCTCGAAACCCTGGAACGCAACAAGCTGGCCGAAGCCAATATCAGGATGGTGATCACGGGCGGATCGAGCCCCGACTTCATGACCCACCAGGGAAACCCGCGTCTCATAGTCCTGGTGACCCCCCTGCCCCAGCTTCCCTCCTGGTGGTACCAAAAAGGTGTCAAAGTGATTACGATGGCATCTGTTCGCCATATCCCGGACGCCAAGAGTATCGATTACCTGCCCGCGGCCATGGCCCTTTCGCGTGCCAAGGCAAATGGTGCCATAGAGGCCATTTACGTCGATGACCGCGACAACGTGCTGGAGGGAGCTACCAGCAATATTTTCGTCTTCCTGGGAGATACCCTGGTGACACCGGGCAAAGGTATTTTGTCCGGCATTACCCGCAAGGTGGTCCTCGATCTGGCCAGGGAAATCTACCAGGTCCAGGTGAGAGATCTTTCCCGCCGGGAGCTGCTGGCGGCAGACGAGGTGTTCATCACCGGCACCAACAAGGGACTGGTGCCGGTGGTTCAGGTGGATGACACTCTCATCGGCAAGGCAAGGCCGGGCGAACGGACCCGTAAATTGATGGCGGAGCTTGCCCGGCGCACAAGTCCGGCCGGGACCTGATCAGCCCGTTGCGCCTGGATTTGCAGCTGGCAAGTTTGACGAAGATGCGCACCGGGGGGCAGACCGGCCAGTGCCTAATCCGGGTTCAATCAGGCTCGAATTCACGGTAATCGTTTACAAGTTTTCTTACGATCGTGGCCTGCCGGATGACTTCCAAACTGTCGAAGACGCCCGGGCGTCCGCTTTCCGACTGCAGCCTGGCAAAAGCCTGGCGCTGGAGGCGGCCCTTGCGGACCGTGAACTGGACCGCCATTTGAATGATGAAGAATCCGGCCAGCACCAGGATTATTTCCACGGCCAGGAAATGGATGAAAAAATCGGCCGCCAGGTAGGACCCCTTGACGAAATGTAGCAGCGTCAACCAGCCGGCCCATACCAGGGCCACCAGCGGAGGCAGGTTGAGAATGAATTGGAGCAATCCATTTTGAAGCCTGGCGGCTGCTTTCTGGAGCCTCTGGTCCAGGGCTACTATCCATGCCCCGGATATGGTTTCGGCCAGCTTGGTTGCCGCTCCGATCACCGGTTCCGGGTCTCGCACCCGGGGATCGAAACCAGCTTCAACAAGTAAATCGGCTGTCTGTGGCCAGCGCCGCAATACTGTTGAACGGAAAGCCTGCAAGGCTGCGGTGGCCACTTCCGGATCAGCGGCCCGGGCCGATTTTTCCTTGCTGGCAGCCCGGTGACGCAAGGCTCCAACCAGACCGGCCGCCTGCTGGAAGGGCCGGCCCGGGCGCAGGAGCGATATCGCTCCGGCTCCAAAGATTAGCAAGCGTGACCATATGGCCACGATCCAACCCACCGGTCCGACCCACCCCCTGGCAAGCAGCTGGTATAGCCGGATGCGGGTTCCCTGGGTCAGGGATTCGGCATCGCTTGCCAGGGCGTCAAGGGAGTGTCCCAGGGCCATGGATTCCAGGCTGCCGGCATCTTCCAGGGCCTTTGCCAGTTGCTTGCGTGCCTTGTCCGCCTCTTGCCGGATTGCTGTGGCCAGGTAATCCCGCAGGTGCCTGGCGTTTGCCAGGCGGGTCCGGACGGCCGACAAGGGCCGGGCCAGGTTGCCCCAAACCAGTTGATGAAGTTGTTCGAACTGGTCCTGAGCGTGGCGAGGACGCAATCCCGGCTCCCAGGCCGGGTCTTTGAGGTGGCTGCGGGCGCTTACGGCCAGGAGCCGGTCCACCGGTACCTGCCAAGCTTCTTCCAGGTAGTGTCGGAAACCGGGAAGGATACTTTCGGTAAGCTCGGTCTGATCCTGGCGGTCGCATTTGTTGAGCACGACCACCAGGCTGGTGCCCGAAAAAAGGTTTATCCAGGGTGCCAGGAAGTCGGCATGATCCCGGCGCTTGGGGTTTTCGGCGTCAAAAACACAGATCAGCACGTCCGAGATGGCAATGGCCCGTTTTATGAGTTCTAGGTGACCGGAGGCCGCCACCGAATCGGTATCCGGTGTATCCATCAGGATCACCTGGTCGGGAAAGGAACCTTTGGCGGAAATGACATCCCAGGCCGCCTGCCGGTCTGGCCCCAGGACGGCGGCGGCGTCTTCGGCCCGGCGGCACAAGACCTTGATCTTGCGGGTGGTAGGCCGCTCGTAGCCTGTGGGCGACAATTCATCCTTTCCGGCCAGGGCGTTGAAAAGGGTCGATTTGCCGGCCCCCGTGGGTCCCACCAGAGTCACAACCAGAGGGAGGTCCAACCGCTGATCGATGACTTCCAGCCATTGGATGATTTGGTCGGCCTGGCGCTGGAGGCCGGTTGCCGGTAGCCAGAGGTCGAGCTCCCTTAGCTGCCGGCGCATCCGGTTGCAATCTTCCTGCAGGCGGGCAAGTTGGGCGGCGGCCTCGAGTCGGCGGCGTTTTTTACCGGAGATCATGGTGTCCTTTCGTTTTCCAGCTCGGCCAGGATGGTTTCCACCTCTTCAAGCAGCCGGCGTCCCTCACGCTGGATTTTATCTGCGGCTGGGAGGATTTTGGCGGTTATCTCCCGGAAAAACAGGTTTTCCACCAGCTTCAGCCTGTTTTCGAGCCAGCTGCGGGCCACAGGTTCCAGTACCTGGCGCAACTGATCCCGGTCGGCCTTTTTAAGTCCGGAGGTTGCCGGGATGGCGATCAGGGCATAAAGGTCATGGAGGCCGAAAAGGCCGGTCAGCTTGACCTTCAGGGCGGCGGCACCAACCGGGTCACCGGTGGAAATGATATAGGTGACGGCCGCTGTGGCCGGCAAAACGTTCAGCAGGGCGGCTGCTGTCTGGCGCAACTGGGCCAAGAGGCCCATCCGGCTGCGCAGATCACCGGCCAGCTTGCGCAGTTCGGATTCCAGTTGCTCGGAAGGCTGCAGGATTTCATCCCGGGCGGCCGCCAGATGCCGGTTTAGTCTTTCCCGGTCGATGGCGGCGACCTCCCTGTGCCAGGGGGCCAGGCAGGCCGGAAGCTCTATCCTGACTTTGATGTCGCCTGACCTGCCGGACTTTACCTGAACCTTGTTAGGGTTGTTTTGACCGGTAGCGTCACGCTCCTGCAAGGGTTTTTTGCCGGCGCCGGAAAACTTTCTTGTCAGCCGTTCCAGCTCGGAAGCAGCCGGGATCTCCACCACCAGCGTTTTTGCAGTCACGCCGCGCACGAGCTGGTCGGCGGCCTGCAGCAGGTCGTTTTCCACCTGCCGGCGTTCGGTGTCCGGATCTTCGCCGGTGAAAGCCCGGCGGCCGCTTCCCCGGAGACGCTTTACCGTCCGTGACAGTGTGGTCAGGGGCCATTCCACCAGGTTGCCGGTCTTGCGCATGATGCGCACGTGGGCCGGATCGCTCTGGAGCCAGATGCTGGTGAAAAGGCGCAAAACCCTGTCTGTCGGGAAGTGGGACAGGGCCCGGGTTACACACCGGGATTGGAGGACTTCCAGGGCTTTGCGATAAAGGTCGAGCAGATCCAGCTCAGATGCCGCCCGGGTAGCCGTTTGGCGGGCATGCGAGAGGATGTCGGCCAGGGCTGATGCCGCGGCCCGGCGGCGCCAGGCGTAGACGTCGATATTTTCAAGGCGCTCCCGGATGCCGGCCTGATCCGGTTCGACCGGCCTGATGGAGACCGGCTTTTTCCCATCGGCCACGGCATTGTCTTCGTCGGCCCTGAAGACTCCCAAGACCATCTTCCTGCTCGAGCGGCCGAAGATGTTTTGGCCCACCTGGGCGGCGTGCCGGCGCACCAGCTCGTTTTCCAGGCCGGGATAGGCCCGGTAGACCAGCAGGCAGGGCCGGGTTCCGATTCCGGTCAGGACCTGGCTCAAAAAGTCGGTGTTGTCGCAGTTGGCGTAATTGGAATTGGTAAAAACGTAGATAAGCAGGTCGGCTGCTTCCAGCCACTTGCGGGCGGTCTGGCGGTTGGTGTAGATGCCCCGGGCGCCGGTATCGAAATCCGGGGTGTCCAGCAACACCGTCCCGGCCGGCATGCTTTCCAGGGCGGCGTAAAGCGGACGGCCGGGGGTCCTGAGCTGGTCCGGGTGTTCGAGGCGGCCGATCCGGACACCGAGGCTGTCTTCCAGGCCGGCCAGGAAAAATTCGGATTCGAGCCAGCGGGGATGAAAGACCAGCAGCACCCGTCGATTGAGGCCGGCGGTACCGCCGACCGGTGAAACCCGGGCGCCTGCCAGGCTGTTTACCAGGGTGGACTTGCCCGATGATCCACCCCCGCAGACGGCTGCCACCAGTGGAAATTCAGGTCCCAGCCGGGACAACAGCTTGACATCCAGCACCCGGCACCAAGTGTCCAAGTTTTTGCTTGCCCCGGGGTTGATGCAATCGAGCAGTTGGGGCAATTGCCGGCGCAGCTTCTTCAAAAGAAGGTTCGGATCGTTCATGACCCAAGAATATAATCTGTCGGGACCGCTTTGCAAACTTTAAACCCGGATTTTGCAGCTGGCGAATTTGGCGAAGATGCGAGGCCGAGGGCGGGCAGACCTGCTCTAGTACTTCAACTGCCCTCCAACAAAGCAGATTCGGTAAATCGCCAGCCCCTTGCGGCTTCCAATGCATGAGAATTTTTTTACGAATTGAACTTCACCTTTCGGGCGAAGGCATGGACGGAAAAACACATGCTAACTATGTAATAATGCAATAAAATTACTTTTTCTCAGGTAATTGAAGTGCAAAATCCGGGTTAATTCATGCCTTGCAGGCTCAGGCCCACCAAAAAAAGCCCGGCCAAAGTGCACCGGGCCTTTCGATCACAATACCGCCCTGACTACCAGAGCTTGGTCTCGTCCTCTCCCAACCGGGCCACGGCCTCAATCAGCTTGTCGTCTTTGTTTACCGGTCGGCGCTGGTCTTTCAGGATGTGGGCATAGGAAAACTCGTCTTCCACCTTGAAAACCTCCAGGGTGGCCACAACCGAGGGCTTGGGCTGGAAAGTCTTGCCCTTGTAAGTGACCGGGGGTTTGACTTCGATAACGTCGAACCGGGTGCCGTTGATGACACCCTGCTTTTTGCCGAGATTGATCAGGACCTGGCCCCCGCTGACATCCACGACGTAAGCCT
>JALVRI010000076.1 GCA_027031325.1 Desulfobacteraceae bacterium | reverse complement strand
GGAGGATAAAGAGGGGGTGGCCGGCTCGATGTTGCGCAAACTCGGTATTTCGCCCGGGGCCATCGCCCAGGAAGCCGCCATGGCGGTCGACAGGCTGCCGAAGGTCTCAGGCACCATGGAGGTCTATCTTTCACCTCACACCAAGGCGGTGCTGGACAGGGCCTTCAACGAGGCCGCCAGGATGAAAGACGAGTATGTGAGCATCGAGCATATCCTTCTTGCCCTGGCGGATGAAAAGGGCTCCGAGGCCGCCAGGATACTTGAACGGCACGGTGTTTCGCGCGAAGCCATTTTAAAGGTCCTGATGGAAATCCGGGGATCCCAAAGGGTAACCGATCCCAACCCGGAAGAGAAATACCAGGCCCTTGAAAAGTTCGGCCGCGACCTGACCGAGCTTGCCCGCCTGGGAAAACTCGATCCGGTCATCGGGCGGGATGAAGAGATACGCCGGATAGTCCAGGTTCTTTCCAGGCGCACAAAAAACAACCCCGTGCTCATCGGAGAGCCAGGAGTCGGTAAAACCGCCATAGTGGAAGGGCTGGCCCAGCGAATAGTGGCCGGAGATGTCAGCGAAAGCCTGAAAAACCGGCGTCTGGTGGCTCTGGACATGGGCGCCTTGATCGCCGGCGCCAAATACCGCGGCGAGTTTGAAGACCGCCTCAAGGCCGTCCTCAAGGAGGTCGAAAAAGCCGAGGGTGAAATTATCATGTTCATCGATGAACTGCATACCCTGGTTGGTGCCGGTGCCACCCAGGGAGCCATGGATGCTTCAAACATGCTCAAACCCGCTCTCGCCCGGGGCACGCTTCGCTGCGTTGGAGCTACCACGATCAACGAATACCGGAAATACATCGAGAAGGATCCGGCCCTTGAAAGGCGCTTTCAGCCGGTCATGGTCAGCGAGCCGACGGTGGAAGACACCATTTCGATCCTGCGCGGCCTGAAGGAAAAGTACGAGGTTCACCATGGCGTGAGGATCAAAGACTCGGCCATAGTAGCAGCGGCAACTCTTTCACACCGCTATATCACCGATCGTTTCTTGCCGGACAAGGCTATCGACCTGATAGACGAGTGCGCTTCCAAGCTGCGCATCGAAATCGATTCCATGCCGACCGAAATAGACGACGTCCAGCGCAAAATCACCCAGATCGAAATAGAGCGCCAGGCCCTGAAGAAAGAAACCGACCCGGCCTCCCGCCAGAGGCTTGCCAAGTTAGAAAGCGAACTTGAACAGTTGAACCGCCAGATGGAGGAAATGAAAGCCCATTGGGAGAACGAAAAACGGCTCATCCAGGAAATCAGGTCCATCAAGGAAGAGCAGGAAAAGATAAAAATAGAGCAGCAGCAGGCCGAACGCGAAGGTGATTTTGCAAAGGTGGCCGAACTGCGCTACGGCAAGGCCATGGAGCTTTCCCGCCGCCTCGAGGAAACCCGCCGGAAACTGGCCGAGATTCAGGCCGACCGTAAAATGCTCAAGGAGGAAGTCGACGACGAGGACGTTGCCGAGGTCGTTTCCCGCTGGACGGGTATCCCGGTGAGCAAGATGCTGGAAAGCGAAAAGGAAAAACTGATCCAGATGGAAGAAAGGCTGAGCCGGAGGGTGGTAGGCCAGCAGAAAGCCATCGAGGCCGTTTCCAATGCCGTCCGCCGGGCCCGTTCAGGCCTGCAGGATCCCAACCGTCCCATAGGGTCATTCATCTTCATGGGGCCCACGGGGGTTGGCAAGACCGAATTGGCCAAGGCCCTGGCAGAATTCATCTTCGATGACGAGCAGGCCATTATCCGGATCGACATGTCCGAGTACATGGAGAAGCATGCGGTTGCCCGCCTGATAGGGGCACCCCCGGGATACGTGGGATATGAAGAAGGCGGTTACCTTACCGAGGCGGTACGCCGCAGGCCCTACTCGGTTGTCCTGTTCGACGAAATCGAGAAGGCCCATCCCGAAGTTTTCAACGTCCTGCTCCAAATCCTTGATGACGGGCGGATGACAGACGGGCACGGCAAAACGGTCGACTTCACCAACACCTTGATAATCATGACTTCCAATGTTGGCAGTCACTGGATCCAGGAGCTGGGAGCCGACCAGAGAGAAGAGATGCAACGCCGGGTAACCGAGGCTCTGCGGGCCCAGTTCAAACCGGAGTTTCTCAACCGGATTGACGAGATCATTATATTCTACAACCTGACACCCGAACAGATCGGGGCAATCGTGGATATCCAGATGGAACGCCTCAACAAGCGTCTAGCCGAACGCAAAATCAGACTGGAACTGGATGATTCCGCCAAAAAGCTGTTGATAGAAAAGGGCTACGATCCGATTTACGGTGCGCGCCCGTTGAAACGTGCCATCCAGCAGCTGATCGAAAATCCGCTGGCGATGGAGATCCTCAAGGGCAACGTGGGTGATGGAGACCGATTGGTGGCCAGGGCCGAAGGCGAGGTCATCATCTTTGACAAGGCCCATTCGGTCTGAATCCGATAGCCAAGAAGGGAAAGTTTGGCGGCTAATTCAAAATGATGATGCGGCGGCCATGAAGCCGCCGCATCTGCGCCCGTCATGTCAGCTTCGGCGTCTATCCGCCGAAATTACCGCCTCCCAGGCCACGCATGGCCTCTTCAGCGGTAACTCTCAGGGTACTGATGGCTGCATTGAACTTTTCACGTTCGGTCTGGATGTCGTCAATTCCTGTTTCCGGCGTACAGTTGTCACGGATCTGCTCGATTCTTTCATCCAGCTCTTCGATCAGGATGTGCAGATCTTCTATGGTGCTTAGAATCTTGGTTTTCTCACCACCGGGCAGCTTTTCCATCTTCCTTGTGATATCGTAGATGATGGCCTTCCAGCCCGTAAGCTCCATTTCCATGGTTTTGCAGCAATTCCTGGCTTTCATGATATCCTCCTTTTTTATGTTTGGCCTTATGGTTTCGTTGCTAGGTAGGGTGGCGTTTAACTTTAGCTACTTCAAGTTTCATGCCAGGCACCGGAAGCGGTAGGCCGGCCCGGCTCTTAACAATTTAAATAATTGTTATTTCAAGATATATTTCAAAGTAAAATCTTGCTTCCCAAGGCTGGTCACAAGAAGCTCGATGGCGTTACCACAACTTGGTAACGCTACGAAAACCTGGTTGAAGATTTGTAACGTTACCTTGTGCCCGGAATGTTCGCCCGAGCAAAGTAGAAATAGGAACTGGAAGAATCAAAAACGGTTGCAAGCAGGCTCTTTGATCCATGGAGATCGAAAGGGCTCTCTACCATCCCCACTTCAGGCATTCACCAGGACGGGAAGCTACCACGTCTTGAAACCGGCGAAATTTGAAGCATAATCATGGCGGATTCAAGCTTGTTGTCCATGTTGGGAAGCTATTACCCCGGCTATCATCTCTTGCGGGTAGACGCCGTTTTCGGTCACCAGAAAATCGACCATCTTCATCTCCAGCAAATCATGGGAATAAACGGTAAGGCGGTAACTGCACTGATCTTGAACCTGCTCGACCGACTTGGTGTGGATCTGCTGGTCTTGGGATGGCAGGTGGGAAAATTTGAGGGTGTTGGCAAACAAGTAAACCGGGATATCATGGTAGTGACACAGGGAAACGATGTTGGCCGTTCCCACTGCCGTAACCGCCTTGCCATCGTAGGTGATCGACAAGGCGCCCACGAACATCTTGTTGGCCTGTTGAAGGTAATGCCCCATGGCATATTCCGGAACCACAACCGTATCCATCCGGGCTTGATTAAGGGCCTTGATGATCTTGCGGGTTTTGACGAAATCCTGTTTCAGTACGATCACTTTGATCTCTTTGCCCATCACCTGCCCGGCCAGGATAAGCATGTTGACCACATCCATGCTGGCCGTATGAACTATGATAGTGTCTCCTTGTTCGATACAGCCCATGCCCAGCTCGATGATTTTACCAACCTTGGCCTTGAGCTTGGCATGCTTGGCCTGGAGGATGGAAATCGCCTTGCTCCTCACCTTTTCCAGGTCTCCGTTGAAGTGGGGCCGCATTTCTTGCTCGAATTCCTCGATCAGGTGGATCAAGGGGATTATCCTGGGCCGGGTCTCCTTGATGGCCTCGGCCAGCTCGAGATAAAGTTCCTTGATTTGCTCGGGGCTGCATTTGAGCCGTTCGATGGATGCCATGAATGACTCCAGGGCCAGCAGGGCGGTACGCGAAGCGCCCAAGAGGTCTTCGTGGTCCCGAATCAAACGACACAGAATTTCCTTATCATTCTTATTCATAGCGTAATCCACAGGTAAAGGGTAAGGTAGGCGGAGGCAATAAGCAAGGTAACGATGGTTACCGGCGCACTGACCTTGAAAAAGTCCGTGAAGGATATGTTGATCCCGTGGCGTTTGGCCATTCCCACCGAAACGATGTTGGCCGAAGCACCAATCATGGTCAGGTTCCCGCCCAGGCATGCTCCCAGGGACAATGCCCACCAGAGAATGTCATGGGGTATGGGCGTACTTTCCAGCATCAGCCGGGCAATCGGAATCATGGTAATGGTAAAGGGAATGTTGTCCAGGAAACCCGAGACGATACCCGAACCCCAGAGCACCACCAGCACCACCACGTAGGGGTTGTGACCGACGCGCATGAAAATGTTGCGGGCGATCCACTCGATGACCCCTTTTTCTTCCAGGACCCCGACCAGAATGAACAGGCCGGCGAAAAACAAGAGGGTGCTCCACTCAACCTCTTCCAGGACCTGCTCCACGTCGACCGGCGTTATGACCAACAAAACCATGGCCATCATCACCGCCGCAACCCCGGGAGTTATGTGGGTGGCGGTCTGGGTAACGAACAGGCCGATCACAACCAGCAGGCAGCCGAGGCTCTTTGCCAGAAACACCTTGTCGATGGTGGTCTCCAAAAAGGCGTGCCTGATCTTGGCCAGGAGCAACTGAACCGAAAAGAGTTTTGCCAGGTTGTCGTCTATGGGCCTGAACCTATCGCGGTTGGTGGCCCAGAAATAAAATATGACCACCACGAAGCATACCAGGATCGGAAGGGAGAGGTTGGCGATGAACTGGTTGAAGTTGAGCCCCACCTTGGAGCCGATGATGATGTTGGGCGGGTCTCCGATCAGCGTAGCCGTGCCTCCAACGTTCGAAATAAGGGCCTGGCTTATCACAAAAAGCTTTGGATCCAGCCCCATGCCGGCGGTCAGTTCGATTACTATCGGAACTATGATCAGGACCGTGGTCACGTTATCGAGAAAAGCCGAGAAAACCACCGTTACGATCGAAAACAGGACCAGAACCTTGAGAGGATTTCCACCGGTAAGTTCGGCTATCCTGACCGACACCATGGTAAAGAAACCCGAGCGGCGCAAAACGCTGACGATGGTCATCATTCCCAGCAGTAACATGATGGTTTCAAAGTCGATGAAATGGACGGCACTGCGCTCATCGACCACGTGCAAGACCATCAGGACCATTACACCCAGCAGGGCGGCCACGGCCTTGTTGACCAGCTCCAGGGATATGGCTATATACACGAGTACAAAGACAACGACCGGAATCAGAGCACCTTCCATATACTGAAACCCTTCCCTTCCCCTTTCCGGGTGACGGACCAGGCCGACGGCTACCTGCCTGGAGGAGGAAAATAATCTGTTAAAAACAAAAGGACGCATGTATAATTGGCTTTCAAGACAGTGTCAAATTGAAAATTCAAATAGATAGGAAGCAGTTGTTGGATGACCCTTTCCGCCCGTGAAAAGCTACGCCGGTTTTTGGACCTGTTCAGCGGCGAAGATCATGTTCTCATCCCCATAGTGGCCGATCCGGACGCCATCGCCAGTGCCATGGCCGTCAAACGTCTGCTTTGGCGCAAGGTGGCCGTTGTTACCATAGCCAACGTCAACAAGATCCTGCGGCCCGACAACCTGGCCATGGTGCGCCTCCTTTCAGTCGGCATGGTTCCTTTCAGCCAGGTCGATCCGGAGCTATTCAACCGTGTTGTCATGGTGGACGCCCAGCCAGAGCACCACCCGGCTTTCGAGCCCCTCGACGTCCTGGCGATCCTGGATCACCATCCGGACACGGGCCCACGGGCGGCCTTCACCGACATAAGGCCCTCATACGGGGCTGTATCGACCATGATGACCGAGTATATCAAGGCCGCCCGCATCAAGCCTTCGTCAAAACTGGCCACCGGCCTCTACCTGGGCATCAAGACCGACACGGCCAACTTCGAACGCCAGGCCCTGATCGAAGACGTAAGGGCCTTTCAGTTCCTTTTCCGTCACGCCAACACGGCCCTGGCGCGCAAGATCGAGCAGGCCGAAATCAAGCGCGCCTTTCTCAAATTCTACCAAAAGGCGATCGAAACCCATACCATCCGCAAGGCCCGCTGCTACGTCCACTTGGGCCAGGTGCCCTCACCGGACCTATGTGTTCTGATTGCCGACTTTTTCATGCATCTTGATTCCATTACCTGGAGCATCGTCTCCGGCATCTACCAGGACCGGCTGATAGTGATATTCCGCAACGACGGCCTGCGGAAAAACGCCGGTCTGGTGGCCCGCGAGAGCTTCGGAGCCTGGGGCAAGGCCGGTGGCCACAAAAGCGCCGCCCGGGCCGAAGCCCAACTTGAAAAATTGGATGAAGAGGTTGATCCCGGCGACCCTGTCCGGATGCGACGCTGGATCGTCCGCAGGATCGAAAAAAGAGCCACCTATGCCAAAACCGGAAAGCCTGGCAAATGAAACCCCGGCTGACGATACTGGGATCCGGCACTTGTGTCCCAAGGCTTGAACGCAGTTCGGCCGGCTATATGCTGGAAACCGGATCGAGTCTCGTCCTGCTCGATATGGGTCCCGGAACAATCCGCCGCTTGCTGGAAACCGGAAAAAGCACCGACAATGTCACCCACATCTGCCTGAGCCATTTTCACCCCGATCACAGTGCCGACCTGATCCCTTTTCTCTTTGCAACCAAATACGGTGGCAGCCGTCGCCGGCAGCCGGTGCAATTGTTCGGCGGCCCGGGATTTGAACTTTTCCTGAAAGCCCTGCAGGCCGCTTACGGACCGTGGCTGTCTAATTCCCGTGAACTTTGGTCGATCAATGAGCTTGATCCTG
>JALVRI010000075.1 GCA_027031325.1 Desulfobacteraceae bacterium | reverse complement strand
GCGTCCGCCCCTGCCTGGCGGTGGATCACCAGCCGGGCCGGCTGTTGCATGACCCGGTCAAGGTCGATGTCGGCCTGCTCGGTTACCAGGAGCACATCGAAACGGTAGCAGCGGCTGATACCGGCCCGGCCGCTGAACTCGACCACGGCGAAAGTGTCTTCCGCCAGGGCCTTGGAAGTAAACGAAAAGAGCCGTTCGCTGACAAATTCCATCTCATTCTCCTTGTAAATCACAAACCCCGCGGCCCACCGGACGAAGCCGGGTTCAATCTCCGTAAAATACAGGTCACGGCAGCCTATCCCAGGCTGAGCACCGTCACCTGGCTGGGCGCAAGGCACATGCCCGGCGCGTTGGGCTGCATGCCGAGGCAGTTCTGACCGGTGACGCTGGTAAGCCGCTGGGCCGGCAGCCCGTCCACCATGATCGTGAAACAGCCCACCTGGTAGGTCGTCTGGCCGTCAATCAGGTGGGAAGCCACTCCGCCGTAGCACCCGGCCTCGTCCCCGTTGCTCATCATCCCCATGGACAGCTTGTTGATCACCGGCATGCAGTCCACCAGGACGTTGTAAGCGGCCGGAACGCTCGTCACCGACATGGCGATGTCCGGATACGGCACGGGCACCGGGGCCCCGGCCGCCGCCGGGGTAAGGCAGACGTCCGGAAAACCCAGGTCCATCCCGCTTCCCATGGTCAGCATGAACATGGTCGCACCTCCTTTGGCTGTCAAACCGGGCAGCTCATCCCAGGTTGATCTGCTCGGCGTTGATGGTCACCATCTCCTCGGCCATGTGCACCGCGTTGCCGCAGTTCATGGTAAGGGTGTCTTCCACCAGGTAGCGGGCCGATCCGGCCTGGACTTCCTCCTGGTCCTCCACGAAGCGGAAAGAATCCTTGAGCCGCTGGGTCAGGCGGCGAAAAACGTTCTCCACGCTTCCGGCCACGGTCCTGATCCGCTTTACCTGGCCCTTGAAAACTCCGGCCACCAGGTTGATCCGTTGGATCACCGCCTCGGCCTTGCCGGCATGCACGGCCAGCTTGTCGGCGGCAAGGTCCATCCCGGCTCCGGAAGCCAGGCGGAGGTCTTTTTCGGCCGCCAGGTTCAGGCCACCGCCGTTTACTTCCAGGTCCACCTGGCCATCGAAAACCAGCCTGGTGGGACTTGCGCCCTCGGGGTTCCTTTTCAACACCGACAGGATATAAGCCTGCCGGCCGGGCCCGCTGACAAGCAGCACCCGGTCACCGGCGGCGGGCTGCACCAGGCAGCTTGCCGCCACCTCGGCCCGCACGAGGCCAAGCCCCCCCCGGACAATGAATACTCCCTTTTCACCGGCCATCACCCGGCCGTATTCCAGTTCCGGCTGCAATGGTTCTGTTCGCTGGGCTAGATTGTTCATCTTCTCTCCTGTTGAGGCTGTTTTAACTGTTGAGTGTCGACTCCTGACCGGCCGGGCATCAAGCGGGCTGCCATTGCTCGGCCGCGGCCAGGTCCTCGTCCCGGCCCCGCACCATGGTTTTGTCGGCCCCCTCCCAGATGGTGTTTTGCTGGACGGCGCCGTGGAGCCTGGCAAGCAGCAGGCCGGCCCCGGAAAAATCGGCCGCCGTCAGGTCGGCATGGGAAAAATCAGCGTAGCTGCAAGTGGCCTTCCTGAAAACCGCGGCCCGGCAGTTGGCCTTTTCAAAGACGCAGTTGCCCAGGTCGGCACGGGAAAAATCGGCCCGCCTGCAATCGGCCTGCCCGAAATACGACCTTGACAGGTCGGCCCCGCAAAGCCTGGCCTCCTGCAAGACCGCCGCCATGAACATGGCGTGCCTCCCGCGGGCCCCTTCCAGGTTGGCCCCGCAAAGATCGGCGTTGGAAAAAAGGGACATGCTGATATCGGCCCCGGAAAAGTCGGCGCCCCGCAGGTTGGAACCGGTGGCGTTGACCTGGCTGAAGCGGGTGCCGGCAAGATCCTGGCCCTCCAGGTTGCATTCTTGCAGCAGGATCTTGAAAAAAGCAGCCCCTTTCAGCTTGGCGCCGGTCAAGTCGGCCTTGCTGAAGGTCACCTTGACCAGGTCGGCCCCGGAAAAATCGGCCCCCTTGAGGCTGGCATGGTTGAGGATGATCTTTTCAAAACGCGTACCGCTCAAATTTGCCCCGTCCAGGCAGACCCGCTGCAGGGGCGACCAGCGGAAGGCGGCTGCGCTGCAATCGGCCCCGGAAAGGTCGGCCTCCTGCATCAGGGTCATGAACAGTTTGACCTTGCGGAAGCTGGCCCCCTGGAAGTTCATCTTCCTCAAATCGACCT
>JALVRI010000074.1 GCA_027031325.1 Desulfobacteraceae bacterium | reverse complement strand
CCGCCCCGGCGGTGGGTAGAGCGTCTGGACGATTTGGCCGGCATGCCCGGATTCCAGGGGGCCGGCCTGGAACCGGCCGTGGAGCGCTTCCCGCTGCTGCTAAATTCCTATTACCTGGGACTCATAAAAGAGGCCGGAGACCCGATCGGCCGGCAGGTGGTGCCCGATCGGCGGGAACTTGATGACCCGGCTTCAGAACCTGATCCCCTGAACGAAGAAGGCCAGTCACCCCTTCCGGGCCTGGTCCATCGTTATCCCGACAGGGTTTTGTTGTTGGTCTCGAACCAGTGTGCAGTTCATTGCCGGTTTTGCATGCGCAAGCGCAAGGTTTCTTTCGGTCAAACCGGGTTGCCGGAGGCGCTGAAGTATATCTCCATGAACTCAGGGATCAAAGAGGTGATCCTGTCGGGCGGTGACCCCCTGATGCTGTCCGACCATACCCTGGAAAGCATTTTGAGGCGCATAAGGCGGATTGACCACGTGGAGGTGATCCGGATTCACACCCGCGTACCCTGTGTTTGGCCACAGAGGGTAACCGGGGAGACTGCCAGGCTCCTGGCGCGTTTTCAGCCCTTGTACCTGATGGTCCACTTCAACCATCCTCGTGAGATTACAGCCCGCTCAGCCGAGGCCTGCAGCCTGCTGGCCGCAGCCGGCATCCCCCTTGGCAGCCAGACGGTCCTGCTGGCTGGGGTCAACGACGACAAGAAGATCCTGGCCGGTCTGCTGCGCGGGCTGGTGCGGATGAGGGTGCGACCTTATTACCTCCATCTTCTGGACCGGCTACCCGGAACGGCCCACTTCCAGGTACCCTTGTCCCGCGCCCTGGAGATCATGGCCGGCTTGCGGGGCCATCTCAGCGGCCTTGCCGTACCCCAAATGATGATCGATCTGCCCGGCGGAGGAGGCAAGGTCCCCCTGCTGCCCGAGTATGTTGTCGGCCGCCGCCCCGGTGTTATCCTGCTCCGGAATTTCCAGGGGCGGATTTTTGAATACCCCTGCGAGCAATAGGACCTGAAGGATTTGAAAGCAGCTTGCCAATGCCAATGGGCCCTGGTCGGCGGTACGGTACGCACCCAGGACCCCGCCAAGCCTCTTGCCCGGGCCGTGGCCCTGGGAGGCGATCGTATAATTGCCGTCGGTGACAGCGATACCATCCTGGAGCTTTGTGATGATTCCACCAGGGTGGTGGAACTTAACGGGGCTCTCGTTCTTCCGGGGTTCATGGACTCCCATTTTCATCTCTATGAGAGCTGTTTTTTTAACCTTGGGCTCGATCTTTCCCAGGTGACCGGGCTCAAGCAGCTGGCCAGGGCTGTGGCGCGAAAGGCCGCCGGTCTGCCGGCCGGGACCTGGATTTGGGGCAACGGCTGGTTCGAGCCCGGCTGGCCCGGTAAAAGGATGCCCTGTCGCCGGGACCTGGATGCGGCCGCACCGGATCATCCGGTGCTGTTGTGGCGGGCCGACCTGCACCTTGCCGTGGCCAATTCGCGGGCCCTTGCGGCTGCCGGTATCGATTGCCGAACACCCGATCCCAGGTTCGGGGTAATAGACCGCGATGGCCGGGGACGGCCCACCGGGATCCTGCGCGACCTGGCCATAAACCTGGTAAAAAAGGTCATCCCGCCTCCTGACGGCCGCCTGATGGAAGCGGCCCTGGCCGATCTCACCGCTAAATTGCATGCCTGCGGGATAACAGCCGTCCACGACGTTCACCTGATGGGAGGAATGGCTGCCCCGGCGGCCCTGGCCTTCTGGCAGTCGGTCAATGCCAAGGGCCTTTTGAAGCTGCGCTGCTGGACGGCCCTGGCCGGTGAGCTTCTTCCTGAGGCCCTTGCCCTGGGGCTTAAGACCGGTTTCGGTGATCAGCGTCTCCAGGTCGGCCACCTCAAGTACTTCGGCGATGGCAGCATGGGAGCCCGGACCGCTTGGCAACTGGAGCCGTATCGCGACGGCGGCTGCAAATGCCTGAAAATTTCCCACCGATTGAACTTCACCTTGCCGGTGAAGGTACGGCCGGGAACAAATACATGCTAACTATGTAATAATTCAATGTAATTACTTCTTTTCAGGCATTTGAAGTGCATAGTCCGGGATGATTTCTTCCTTGAGCATACAGCAGGCGATCCGGTAACGGCGATGTTCCTGCTCGCTGGCAGCCAGGTTTTGGGGTTGGATCAGTTTGTTCATCACGCAGCCTTCGGCGATGGCAAGGTTGAAGAGGCGGGCCTCGTTGATCCCGGAGGTTTCCACCAGTTTGCCGGCGACAAATTCGAGGCTGTGCAGCGGGTAATCTTCACACAGCGGACAGCGGTATACCCTTCCATTGGGAAAGACGAAGTAGTTTTCCGCCACCAGCCCGGCACATTCAAAAGGTTCTCCAGGTTCCAGGTAGACCTTTGGATAGGTGACCATGATACCCCTTGCGGCAACCTGCCGGGCAACCGGCGGAACCACTTCGAGCCACCGGCGGGCCGGGACCTGGCGCGGGACAGGACCGGCAGGAACGTGGCGATCTTTGCCGGCCCAGGGTCCCCGAAGGCCGATTACCTGGATGAAAAAATGGTCGATCCCGATTTTTTCCAGCAGGTCGGGCATCCGGGGCAGTTCCCCCAGGTTCAGGTCGCTGACGGTATAGATCAGGCTGGTGGAAAAACCGGCCTTCCTGGCCCTGGCAATACCATCCAGGCAAGCCTTGAACGATCCCTTGCCGCGGATACGGTCGTTGGTGGACGCTGTCGCCCCGTCGAGGCTGAAACTGATCACGTCCACCTGCCCGGGGGTCACTTTTTCCAGGATGCCGTTGAAAAGATAGCCGTTGGTGTCGATGGTTATGGAGTGATAGCCCAGCCGGCGGGCGGCCCGGATGGCATCAGGCAGGCCCGGATGGAGGGTCGGCTCTCCACCGAGAAAAATGACGTTGGCTTTCTTGTGCCGGGGGTCGAAAGCCGCCAGCCAGGCCTCGATGGTCTTGCCGTCCAGGGCGTTTTTGCCGTGCTGTTCAGGGTTTATATAGCAATGGCGGCACTTGAGATTGCAGGAGGTCAGGATGTGGAAAAAGACGTTGACCGCCTTGCGTGAAAAAGCAACAGTCCGGTGCATCAGCGAATATCGGTACGGGGTGCGGCGGCCCTGGCCTTGGGTTGCAGCAGGCGGGCCTTGGCCTTTTTGGCGGTTTTCTTGGCCCGGATGAGTTCCTCGTTGGTAAGTCGCAACCGGGCGGTCATGTACTCGGCAAATATGCGGTAGAGCAGCAGGAGGAAATCAAGCCGTTCGTCCTTTTCATCGGAGGTGGACAGGCGGTTCTTGGCCGAAGTGTCCACTGCCAGGCAAACCGTTTTGCCCACCGCGTAAACAGATGCCGAGCGGCTCTGGTCGTCGATTATGCGCATTTCGCCGAAGATTTCTCCCTTGCGGCTGATTGTGCCTATTTCTTCGCCTTCCTTGGTGATCCTGATTTTGCCGGACAAAAGAAAATACAGCCAGGGATCCATGTCTCCTTCCTGGATGATCTGTTCTCCATCTTCGTACTGGCGGATTTTACTGAGTCGCAGCAGTTTTCCCAGGTTCCTGGTTTCAAAATGGCGCAGGGCCTGGATGGTCATCAGCCGCTGGATGTTTTCTATATTTTCTTTCAGATACTTGGACTCGATCATAAACGATCTCCAGCTACTCGGGGTACGGATTTTGCGGCGGGATCACAAGCGATGTCCTAATATTAGGCCCTGGTTCGGATAAAGGCAAGGCCAAAGTGCAACCCGGGCGGGCTCCGGGGCTAGCTTTCAAGGCAGTGCTTTGAAATGTTGGCATCGAAATCCACCGGGTAGCAACCGTCGAAACAGGCCTTGCAAAAATGGTCCCGGGGATTTTCGAGTCCGGTTGATTCCAGCAGGCCTTCCAGGCTGAGATAATAGAGCGAGTCCAGGCCCAGGTAGTCCCGAAGTTCTTCGATAGACATCCGGGCCGCTATAAGTTCACCCTTGGTGGAAAAATCGATTCCATAGTGACATGGATAACGGTGGGGCGGTCCGGCCACCCTCAGGTGGACCTTGCGTACTCCCAGTTCTCTCAGGGTGCGGACCCTGGTCTTGGCGGTTGTGCCCCGGATTATCGAATCTTCGATGATGATGATGTCTTTGCCCTTGAGCAGTTCCCTGACGGGGTTGAGCTTGACCCGGACCCCGAAGTCGCGCATGCTCTGGGTGGGCTGGATAAACGTGCGCCCCACGTAGTGGTTCCTGATCATGCCCGTTTCGAAGGGAATGCCGGAAGCCTCGGAGTATCCCAGGGCTGCATAGGTGCCCGAGTCGGGAAAGGGCATCACCAGGTCGGCCTTGACCGGGGCTTCTTCAGCCAGCCTTCGGCCATGGGCCTTGCGGGTCAGGTAAACGTTGCGTCCGAAAATCGTGCTGTCGGGCCGGGCGAAATAGATGAATTCGAAGATGCAAAAGGATTTGCGGGCGGATTTGGATGAAGCCAGGCTGCGGATTCCATCCTTGTCGATGATGACGATTTCGCCCGGCTCAAGCTCGCGCACGTATTCGGCCTGCACCAGGTCCAGGGCGCAGGTCTCGGATGCCAGGACCCAGTTGCCGTTGAGATGTCCCAGGCAAAGGGGCCGGAAACCGTTGGGATCCTTTATACCAACCACTTCTCCCCGGCTGGTGAGCATGACAATGGAAAAAGCGCCCTGCATTTGCCGGACCGAGGCCTTGAGAGCCTTTTCAAAGCCCAGGTTGAGGTTTTTGACGAAAAGGTGCAGGAAAACCTCGCTGTCCATGGTGGACTGGAAGATCGAGCCGGACTTTTCCAGCTCTTCCTTGAGAATGTGGGCGTTTACCAGGTTACCGTTATGGGCCACGGCGTAAGCCTTGTTGCGGTGGCGCACCATGAAAGGCTGAGCGTTGGCCAGCACCGAGCTGCCGGTTGTGGAGTAGCGCACGTGCCCGATTGCGCTGGGACCTTTGAGCCGTTCCAGGGTGTGCATGGTAAAGACATCCGAGACCAGACCCATGGCCTTGTGCTCGTCCATCTGTCCCCGGTCGACCACCGCTATGCCGGCGCTTTCCTGCCCCCGGTGCTGGAGGGCATAGAGCCCGAAGTAACAAAGTTTGGCTGCTTCAGGGTGACCGCTGACGGCAAACAGGCCGCACGCTTCCCGCGGGCGTTGCCGGACACCGGACTGTTCCTGGGCATGGATAGGCTGGGATTCGCTTTCCATGGCTGTTTCTCCTTGCTGATCCAAAGTGACTAGGATTTAGCGGCGGCTTGCACCCGGCCATAGTAGTCCTGGAGGGGGCAAACCGTCAAGCGCCTGTCCTGATGGGCCGCGATGGCCTTGGCCATGGCCATGGCGCCGGCTATGGTTGTCACGTAAGGTACGTCATACTTCAGGGCCGCCTGGCGGATGATGAACCCGTCCCTGCGGGGGGTATCACCCGAGCCGGTGTTGATGATGAGTTGTACCTGGCCGTTTTTAATCGCGTCTTCCACGTGAGGTCGGCCCTGGGATACTTTGTTGACCCGGTTGCTGCTTATGCCGTGGTTGCTCAGAAAGCGATGGGTTCCGTCGGTTGCCAGAATCGAGAAGCCGTGTTTTTCCAACTGGCGGGCCACAGCCAGGGCGGCCGGCTTGTCGGGGTCCAGTACGCTGATAAAGACACAACCTTTCAGCGGCAGTCTCTGGCCTGCTCCCAGTTGGGCCTTGGCGTAGGCCGACCCGAAGTCGGCTCCCAGCCCCATGACCTCACCGGTCGATTTCATTTCGGGCCCCAGGAGGGTGTCGACATTGGGGAAACGGTCAAAAGGCAAAACCGCCTCCTTGACACAGGTATGCTCCAAGACCGGTTGCTGATCGAGGCCCATTTCTGCCAGGCTATGGCCCAGCATAAGCCGGGTGGCGATCTTGGCAAGGGGTATGCCGGTGGCCTTGCTGACAAAGGGGACGGTGCGGGATGCGCGCGGATTGACTTCGATCAGGAAAAGCTGGCGGCCCTTGATGGCGTATTGAACATTCATGAGGCCGATGACGTTGAGTTCGGCCGCCATGTCCATGGTGGCCTGGGCGATTTCTTCCAACAACCCCCGTCCGATACTGTAGGGCGGCAGGACGCAGGCCGAGTCTCCCGAGTGGACGCCGGCGGCTTCGATGTGTTCCATGATGCCGCCGATGATGGTTGTTTTGCCGTCCGATACGGCGTCGACATCGATCTCGATGGCGTCTTCCAGGAACTTGTCGATCAACACCGGGTGGCCGGGGGATGCCAGGATCGCCAGGCGGGTGAAGTTTTCAAGCCCCTGCCGGTCGTAAACGATCTTCATGGCTCTTCCGCCCAGGACGAACGAGGGCCGGACGATGACCGGGTAGCCGATGGACTCGGCCACTTCGACCGCTTCGGCCACGCTCATGGCGGTACCGTTGGGCGGCTGGATCAGGCCGAGCTTGTTGAGCATGGCCTGGAATAGTTCCCTGTCTTCGGCCCGGTCGATGCTTTCCGGCTGGGTTCCCAGGATCCTGACCCCGTGGCGCGCCAGGGGAGTGGCAAGGTTGAGGGGTGTCTGGCCGCCGAACTGGACGATTACACCCTCCGGTTTTTCTTTTTCGACGATGTGCAGCACGTCTTCCTCGGTAAGGGGCTCGAAATAGAGCTTGTCCGAGGTGTCGTAGTCGGTGCTGACCGTTTCCGGGTTGGAGTTGACCATGATGCTCTCGATGCCCATCTCGGCCAGGGCAAAGCTGGCGTGGACACAGCAGTAGTCGAACTCGATTCCCTGGCCGATCCTGTTCGGTCCTCCTCCCAGGATCATCACCTTGCGCTTTTGGGACACCCGGGCTTCGCACTCGCTTTCATAGGTCGAGTAGTAATAAGGGGTGGCAGCCCTGAATTCTGCGGCACAGGTGTCGACCAGCTTGTAGACCGGCCGGATACCGCGTTCTTTACGCCAGGCGGTAAGCTTTTGCTCTTCTATTCCCAGCAGGTGGGCAAGTTGCCGGTCTGAAAAACCCCAGGCTTTGGCCCTTGCCAGGAGTTGCTCGGCGGGCATGTTCTTTTCAGCTCCGGCGGCCTGCATGGAAAGCTCTTTTTCCATTTCCACCAGTTGTC
>JALVRI010000073.1 GCA_027031325.1 Desulfobacteraceae bacterium | reverse complement strand
GGATTGTTTTGGCCGGCATACTGGGCCGATGCAATCGGGCTGGCCTTGATGGTTGCGGCCGTCGGTATTCATAAATTCAGAGCACCGGCCGGAACTCAGAATGCTCCCAATGGTTAGTCTTCCGGTTCAGTGATCAAGCTTGGCTCACCGGTGCGGCTGTAAAGGCAGAGGATCAATCCCAGGCATGCCGCGCAGAGGATGAACGCGGTCCTGAAAGCTTGGGGTTCCATGGTGGACCGGGGGAAAAGATACTGCATGAGACGTCCAAGGCCCTGGAGAAAGACCGCCGCTCCTGCCATGGTAAACAGATTGATTCCCGTCATGGCCGCCCCGGCCTTGTCGAGGGGCACCAGTTCCTTGATATGGGCGTACATTATCATGCCGGCGCTGGAGAAAAAACCGCAACCGGCGAAGATCACTCCCAGGACAACCAAGTCGGCTCCCTTGTCCTGAAAGGCTAAGCTTGCCAGGCAGGCGGCCAGCCCTGCCAGCCCGGTCATTACAACTTCCCTGCGCCTTGCCAAGACCTTGTCCGAAACATACCCCCAGACAGGACCGCCTGCAATCAGGGCCAGGTTCATAATCAGGAGCAGGTTCCCGGCCACCACCTTGTCCAGTTTGAGGCCGATCATCAGGAATGGTCCTGCCCACAGGGCTTGGACTGCCGCAAAAACACCGTAGCGGCAAAAGGTGGCCAGGGATATTATCCAGTAGTTCCGGCCTGACATGAGACGGCCGATGCTTGCAATGATCTGGCGAACACTTGGGCCGTTGGAGCTTCCCGGAGCCGGTTTTGCTGCTTGCGGTCTATCCCTGACCAATAAAAAGAATACTATGGCCAGGGCCAGGTTGACGGCGGCGAAAAATACGAAGCTCATTCTCCAACCCACTGCCTGGGAAATGAGCACCAGGGGGGTGGAGGCCATGAGATTGCCTGCCGTTCCGATGGAAACCACCAGGGTGGTCAAGGTGGCGAAACGGTCTACAGGGAACCAGACTGTCAACAGTTTAAGGGTGCCCATGAGGTTGCAGGCCATGCCCATACCCAGTAAAATGCGCCCGCTTACCAATCCCAGGTAGGATTCTGAAAAGGCAAAGATTAGCGAGCCGGCAACCGCCAGCAATGACAGGAGGGTCATGGACCAGCGGGCTCCGACCCGGTCAAGGAAAATACCGATCGGAATCTGGGTAAGGGCGAAGCTGTAGAAGAAGGCTGCCGACATTGTGCCCAGCTGGGCGGCTTCGAGACCGAGCTCTTTTATCAGCCAGGGGCTGATGACCGCAACCGATGACCTGTAGAACTGTGACAGGACAAAAAGCTGACAGGTGATGATGAAAACCACCCCTGGGCTGCGCGTGGCAAGTTTCATGGAGATCCCAGAATCAGGCGTTGGGGGTCGCATCGGTTGCGCAGAATTTCTAGCTCTTCCTTGGTTGGAGGTTGAAAATTCTTGGCTTTTTCGACTTCGACTGCAAAACTCATCTTTTCCAGCACCTGCCCGGTTGATATTCCGGGGTAGACATAATCAAGGTACATCCGCCTTGTTTTGGGGTGGAAGCGGAAAACCGCCATGTCGGTTATTACTGCCGCCGGGCCTCCGGGCGGCAGGCCGGCAATCCTGCGGCTTCGGCCGCCCTCCAGCCAACCCGGGCTTGTACGGTAATCGAGATTGGGAACAAACTTGCGTTTTTGTTGCTGCATGAAGATTATGGTCCGGTCGACGAAAGAGGCCACATCGCAGGCTCCCCCGCTTCCTGAAAAACGCACCCGGGGGCGATGGTAATCACCGATTACGGTAGAGTTGAGATTGCCATAGGGGTCTATCTGGGCAGCTCCCATTATGCCAACAACCCGCGCGCCGGTCCGCCGGTTCTGCATGAAGGCAAAAGCGTCGGCCAGACTGCCGTTGACCGCCGTGCAATACATAACCCTGGGATCGGCGACTGCCAGGGGAACTTCTTCCAGGAGAGAATCGATGGCCCCGGTTTCAAAAAAGATGGTACTGTTGGGGGCGCTTATGTGCTTGGCGGCCATGGCGGCAAGCATTGATATCCCGGTGCCGCAAAATACTATCTCACCATCTTTGATTTCCCTGGCGGCGGCTATTGCCATCATCTCCTTTAGAGTGTATTCGGGCATCCGTCCCTCCTCCAAACGGCCATGGCTTGGTCAGCGGCGTTCCAGCCCACTGGCATAGCCCGTGCGCGGGTCGGCCTTGATGGCCGCCAGCTGTTTTTGGTCGATGCCGGCCATCATTTCCTGATGATCGCCGGCTGCAAAAATCCAGAC
>JALVRI010000072.1 GCA_027031325.1 Desulfobacteraceae bacterium | reverse complement strand
CCGTGGAAGGAGGCTTGCATTGAGCAATGTGACAAACTCAGGGCTGATAAGCCTGGCGCCGGACGGCAGCCTGGTGGTACCGGACCGGCCGGTGATACCTTTTATAGAGGGAGACGGTATCGGTGTCGATATCTGGCCGGCCACCTGCAAGGTGGTGGATGCGGCCGTGCAGGCGGCTTACGGCGGTAAAAGGGCGATTGCCTGGAAAGAGCTGCTTGTGGGTGAAAAAGGTTACCATCGGAGCGGACAGTGGCTTTCCGACCAGGTTCTCGAGGAGATGGAAAGGCACGTCGTTTCCATCAAGGGGCCCCTTACGACCCCGGTTGGGGAAGGGATGCGCAGCCTGAACGTTGCCATCAGGCAAAAACTCGACCTGTATGCCTGCGTGCGGCCGGTCAAATACATCGCCAACGTTCCCAGCCCCCTGCGCCACCCGGAAAAGATCGATATGGTGGTTTTCCGGGAAAACACGGAAGACCTCTATGCCGGGATAGAGTGGGAGGCCGGGTCCGAGGAAGCCGAGAAGGTGCGGACATTTCTGTCCACCCGGATGGGATGCCGGCTGCCGGAGCTGACCGGTATCGGAATCAAGCCCATCAGCCGGGCAAACACTGAGCGCCTGGTGGCAAAGGCCATCACTTATGCCCTCGAAAACAACCTCGACTCGGTTACCCTGATGCACAAGGGCAATATCATGAAATTCACCGAGGGCGCTTTTCGCAATTGGGGGTACCAGGTGGCCCGGGAAAGGTTCGGCGAAAAGACCCTCACCGAGGACGAGCTTTATTCCAAATATGACGGCAGGTGCCCGCAAGGCAAGGTCGTCATCAAGGACCGCATAGCCGACATGCTTTTCCAGCAGGTGCTTTTAAGGCCCGCCGAATTTTCGGTCATTGCCACGCCCAACCTGAACGGAGACTATATTTCCGACGCTTTGGCGGCCCAAGTGGGCGGCCTCGGCATGGCGCCGGGTGCCAATATCGGCGACCGATGCGCCGTGTTCGAAGCCACCCACGGAACGGCCCCCAAGTACGCCGGTCAGGACAAGGTCAATCCGAGTTCCCTGATCCTGTCGGCCGCCATGATGCTGGACCATCTGGGCTGGAACGAGGCGGCCGAACTGATCCGTACCGCTTTGCAGGACACCATCGGGGACAAGGTGGTGACCTACGACCTTGCCCGCCAGATCGAAGGAGCCCGCAAGGTTTCCTGTTCGCAGTTTGCCCGGGAAATCGTCGACCGGATGAAATGAACAGAGGGACTTACAGGCGGGAGGATCGGTGGGCGAGTACCCGGCCCATGCGGACGGGGCGGGTGACTTGGCCGCCGAAGATTTTCAGCCGGATTATCGACTGGCTGTATCCGGCCCGTTGCACGAACTGTAAGGAAATTTTCCGGCCTCCGGCGCCCAGGGAGCACAATTTGCTCCGGGACTGTCTCGGATCCTGGTTGTGCCCACGATGCCTGGCAAAGACGGTTCTGATCGATCCGCCCATGTGCACCTGTTGTGGCTTGCCCTTCGGATCGACGGTCGGCCCTGACCATCTTTGCGGGGATTGCATCGCCAGGGGGCGGCCCTTTGCCAAGGCGCGTTCGGTTTTCAGCTACCAGGGACCTGTTCGCGGTCTTGTCCACAGTTTCAAGTATGGGGGAAGGGTGGAACTTGCATGGCCCCTGGGAAAGCTGATGCTGCAAACCCTGGTGCGTTACTGGGACCCGGGCCGGATAGACCTGGCCGTGCCGGTTCCGCTTCACAAGAGCAAGGAGCGCCGGCGGACTTTCAACCAGAGCTGGCTGCTTTTGAGGACCTGGAAGAAGGTGGTTGCCGAAACGGATCTTAGGGGCATGCCCTTTGCGATCGACAGAAGGGTCTTGGTTCGTTGCCGGGCTACCGGGCCCCAGGCAGGCTTGAACCGCAGGCAGCGCCTTAAAAACATAGAGCGGGCCTTTGAGGTGACCCGGCCAGGGTTGATCAAGGGCAAACGGATCCTGCTGGTCGATGATGTTATGACCACCGGGGCGACGGCGGAGGCCTGCTGCCGCTGCCTGCTGCAAGGCGGTGCCGCCAGGGTGGATGTGCTGGTTTTGGCAAGGAGGGGTTGATCGACAGCACTGCGGGTGTCCATGGATCGGCCGAAGTCGGTCCGTGTTTGGATTGCTAAAGACGGTTACGGGTTCACGGGATTGAAGATTTTGAAAGGCGGCAGGAGACGATGCGGGTAAAGCGGGCCGGCGGAATGCTGTGGTGGCGATTTGGCGAACTGGAAGAAATTCCCGGCCTTGTCCACGGG
>JALVRI010000071.1 GCA_027031325.1 Desulfobacteraceae bacterium | reverse complement strand
GAGGGGCCGTCGTGCGACCCGCAGGTGCCACCCAGGTTGCCGTCAAAACCCCTGCAGATGATGACAAGGCTGGCAAGCGGTATTAACTTTACGGATTGTTTCTGCCGGGCAACGGCAGATTGAACCCGGATTATGCAACTGATCAGCCAACCGGTTGAAACAGGAAAAACCATGATTAGAATCAACCTTTACGATATGTCCAAAGTCACATCCCATCCCGCCGTCGCGGACCGGAAGAGTACCTCCGCCCAGGAAAAACCGCCGGCCCGGGTATTCCCCTGGCTTTCAATTCTGGCCCTCAGCCTTACCTTGGCGGTTGGAGCCATGGTGGTTGTCTTGCCGGCTCCGGCTTTCGGTCCTCCCGATCGCCAGGCGGCCGGCACTCCCAGGGTGTATTTTCGGCCTCCGGACGTCATGAAAACCGCCACCCTGGAGACCAAGAACCCAGGCCGGGAAGAAATCCTGCCGCAAGAAAAAAACAGGACCGACCGGCTGGATAAGATCATCTTCCACGCCGCAGTCACTCACCAAGTGGACCCGGCCCTGATCAAGGCCATAATCCTGGCCGAATCCGGGTTCAACCCAAGGGCTGTTTCCAAGCGTGGTGCCATGGGCCTGATGCAGCTCATGCCCATAACCGTCAAAGAATTCGGTCTCGACGATGTTTTCGACCCGGCGGTCAATATCGAATACGGTGTCCGCTATTTTCGCAAGCTTCTCGACCGGTTCAACGGCAACGTCAAGCTGGCCCTGGCCGCATACAATGCCGGCGCAAAGTATGTCCTGAAATACAAGGGAGTTCCACCTTTCAAGGCAACCCAACGCTACATTTCCAAGGTCCTGTATTACCACCGCCTCTTTTCTGAAACCCTGGCTAACAAAACGGGTACCGGGCAAGCAAAGCGGGCCTAGCCCGGGCTTGCAGGGCTGCGACAATGGAAATTCTGGTTTTAAAATCTTATGCCAGCGGGTACCGGGGATGTGTCCTGGATGACAGGGAGTACCTCTTTTTCCAGTATTCACGCAAGAGGGGTTTGAAGATCCTGCAACGTTACAGGCGTTCGGAATTTGAAAACCTGGAGCATTTCATCGGAGTCATGGCCAAGTTCCTATCCCTGTCGGCCTTTATATTGCCGCCCCAACCCATCTCCGGACTGACCGAGGGGGAAATGGAAAGAGTATACGCCAAGATCCATCCTGCCTGAAAATCCGGGCCGTCATTGCTTGCAGTCTCAAGCCCGGGGCGCAATAAACCCGGATTTTGCACTTCAAATGCCTGAAGACTTTCACCGATTGAACTTCACCTTGCCAGTGAATGCACGGTCGAAAAAAAATACATGCTAACTATCTAATAATTAAATAAAGTTACTTATTTTCAGGCATTTGAAGTGCAAAATCCGGGAGAAAGGCCTCTTGTTCAAGGAGCTCCACCAAGCGTTCGCACATAAAAAGAATGGATTCGATGTCCAGGTGCTCGACGATGGTGGCATCGAACAAAATAGAGACCCGGGCCTCGAAACCGTCTTCCGGCTCCTGATCCCAGAAAAGCAGCAAGAGCGGAATGCGGGGCAAAGGGTGCAGGACCACCGCCAGGTCGGCTCCGAACTGCTTTGGATCCAGCAAGCGTCCGCCCAGCCTGGAAGAGGCTTCGGCCAAAGCTCCGGCACGTCCGGCAAACAGGCGCGCCAGGGGTTCAAGGACATGGGCCTGCATCGACTTGACCTTGGAAATGGTATTGGGAATCTGTTCCAGGCTCTTCCATTGTCCGCTTGGCAGGCTGCTTCCCCCCTGGGCGATGTGGTTGAAAATAAATACCTGTTCCCAGCGGTTCAACTCCTTTCCGCCGCGCAGAGTGACCCTGTCCGGATAGATCCAAAGCAGACGGTTAAAATACGGCAGTTCCAGAAATCGCTTTCCATCGGCATCGCTGGCCAGGTTTCCGCCGATACGCCCGGCAAGGTCCTCAATTTTCATGGAAGCCGCCCTCTGGCGTGCCCACTGGAGGGCGTCTTTGGCCGGATCACGTTTGGTCCACTTGCCGGCGGCATATTGCTTTTCCAGCTCCAGGCGGCACCTGGCAACGGTTTCGGGCGCAAGATGGGGGCAGCGTTCCAGGGGCAGCTTCTCGGAGACCACCATGCTGGCAAATGCCAGGCAGGTAGGAAAACCGCACTCACCGCAATTGGTCTTGGGCAGTATGTCCCGGTAAAGATCGACTACCGAAAGGGCCATGCTTCGCCTCCCCGGGGGACTTTCAAGCCCCCTGTGTTTTCAGGTTTCCAGGCGGATTACGTC
>JALVRI010000070.1 GCA_027031325.1 Desulfobacteraceae bacterium | reverse complement strand
GTATTTTTGCGGTGCTAATTATAGGGCTAAGAAAACCGGGCCGATAAAAATTCTTGTTTTGGCCCGGTTCAAAGGCTCGGGGCCTTGTGGCCCGGTGGCCCTTGGGCCGGCTGAATCTTGTTGCAGGTAAAGCTTTTAATGATTGCCGGCCATCAAAATCCGGATCAGGATTTGTCACCGGCAATACCGGCGGGCATTTCAAGACTCAAATCAAAAGGAGAATTGTATGCGAATTTTTAAAATTGTCGGATTAATGCTTTTGGTCCACATGTTTCTGGTTTCGGGCTCAACGGCTACTGCAAAGCAACTTAAGGCCGGTTTTATTTACGTCGGACCGGTTGGCGATTACGGATGGTCACATGCCCACGATTTGGGCCGCAAGTATGCCGAAAAAAAGCTTCCCTGGTTGAAAACAGTCTATATCGAGTCGGTTGCCGAGGCAGATGCCAAGCGGATAATCAATCGTTTTGTCCAGGAACAGAAATGTGACGTGATTTTCACTACCAGCTTCGGTTATATGCAGGACACCCTCGATGCCGGTCGCCGTTATCCCAAGACGATTTTCATGCATTGCTCCGGCTTTAAACAAGCCAAAAACGTGGGTACTTACTTTGTCGACCTGTACCAGGTTTATTATCTCAACGGGCTGATGGCCGGCGCCCTTACTAAAACAAATAAAATCGGTTATGTAGCTGCTTTTCCCATCCCGGAAGTCGTTCGTCACATTGACGCTTTTGCCCTGGGTATAAAAGCGGTAAATCCCAAGGCCAAGGTGCATGTCAAGTGGATCTATGCCTGGTATGGGCCGGACAAGGCCAAGGAGGCGGCCGAGGCCTTGATTGCAGAAGGCTGTGATGCACTGGCCTTCACCGAGGATACGCCGGCTGTCATCGAGGTCGGACAGGAACATACCGAGAAGGGCAAACAGATTTATACCTTCAGCCATTATAGTCCAATGCAACCATACGGTAAGGATTCGGTCGTTTCAGGCCAGCTTGTTGATTGGGGCGGCCTCTACGTTGACATCCTGCAAGAGGTATACGAAGGAAAATGGACCAACAAGGACCGTTGGTGGCTGGTTGGTCAGGGCGCGGCCCTTCTTGGCGGCAGTTTCGATGAACCGATAAACCCCAAATTTGTTGGAGCTCTGAAAAAAGCGAAGGTGGACACTTCCGATTTGGGCAAAGTTTCAGTCTACGATCTGGTAATGAGCCGTTACAAGCAAATGAAGACGGTACCGGCTTCTTTTGAACCTTTCAGCGGACCGATCCGTGACAATAACGGCAAACTGCAGATTGCCGAAGGCAAAAAGGCATCCAAGGCGGAACTGCTCAGCATAATGTATTATGTGGACAATGTCGTAGGTAAAATACCACATTGATCCCGGATTATGCACTTCAAGTGCCTGAGAAAAGCAATCTCATTGAATTGTTGCATAATTTACATGTATTTTTTCGTTGTGCCTTAACCCAAAAGATGAAGTTCAATCCGTGATAAATACTCAGGCATTTGAAACTGCAAGGGGCTTGCGATTTTACCGAATCTGCTTTGTTGGAGGGCCGTTGAAGTACCATAGTAGGTCTGCCTGCCCTCGGCCTCGTATCTTCGGCAAACTCGCCAGCTGCAAAATCCGGGTTGTTTGTCATTAGATTAAACCGGGAAAGGGGAGTTTGTCTTTGCGGCTCCCCGTCTTTGTTGCCGCTTTTGATATAATTTTTTGACGTGATTCATATTTCATTCGACCCGGCAGCCGGGCATGGATTTACGATTAGCCCGGTGCCGGAGGGCTCCGACACCACTGATGATTTCATCCGGACTGCAGCCAGCTAGTTTCGCATCCCTTGAAATGATCGCAATTACAAAGTCGTTTCAGGATGTCCTGGTAAACGACAGAGTTGATTTGCGCCTTGAATCCGGCCGGATTTTGGGCCTGCTGGGAGAAAACGGGGCCGGTAAAACAACCCTCATGAACATTCTGTACGGATTGTACCAACCCGACAGCGGATCCATCCTTATCAATTCCAGGGCCGTGAGGATAAAGTCACCCACAGATGCCATGAAACTTGGTATCGGCATGGTCCATCAACACTTCATGCTGGTGGAAAACCATACCGTAGCCGAAAATATTGCCCTTGCTTACGCCCGGACTCCTTTCCTTTTTCCCCAGCGTAAGGTCAGGGAGCGGATCAAGACCCTGGCGGAAAGCTTCAATTTCGATGTGGATCCGGACAGGGAGATCTGGCAGCTTTCAGCCGGCGAGCAGCAGCGGGTTGAAATCATCAAGGCCATGATCAAC
>JALVRI010000069.1 GCA_027031325.1 Desulfobacteraceae bacterium | reverse complement strand
ACTCTTCTGTTTATCGGGCCGGGTAGCTCGATTCTGTTCCCCCCGGCCAGGGGTATTTTTTGAATCAGGCAGCCGGGTGGAAACATTTTTTTCACCAGCCCTTTGGCCGACCGGCGGTTGCAACCGGCTTTCGGTCCGGGAGCCTGACGGCTTGTCTACCTCCGGGGGCTCAGGTTCCCGGGGAAGGCTGAATTCGAACTCCCGCTGTAACAGGATCTTTCCCCGGCGATCAAAAACATATACCGAGGCGGTGTCGTATGCAACCGGCAGGCTGACGCGGTAGGCCAGAAAAGTCATTCGCTTGAAATTGTTGATCCGGAAAGATTTTCCGCGTTTACCGTCAGGCTCACCGTCCACCAACTTTACCATTGGACTGGCCCGCCACTTGATGGGCGGAGAGCCGGTAGCCTTGAAGACCACCACGGCCCTTCCGGAAACACTGACCTTGGGGCGGCTGACGTTGATGATTCTAAACGAGGCCTTGAGTACCTGGTCAACCGGGTCATAGGTAACCTGAAAACGTTGGATATCAACGGCTGGCTTGACCTCCAGGCCAGGGTCTTTTCCGGCCCGGGCACTGTCGCCGGCCCCAGCCGCCGATTGCTCCGGCGATCCAGCGGATCCCGGTTTTCCAGGCCTTGGGGCATTCTTGCCGATCCGGTCATCTTTCCCATCCGCTTGCTTACCGGCCGGTCCTTGCTCAAGCAAGCTGCGGTTCTGCTGCCGGGCGATCACCAGCTTGGCCATGAGGATGTCTTTTTGCTCTTTCATGGCGTCAAGCTTATATTCCATCTCCTGCAACTGCTTTGCAAGCCTACCGGCTTTCTGCTTTTGATCAAGGTAGAGGTAAATCGCCACCGCGGCCGCCAGGATCGCGGCAACAAGACAGATCCCCGCGCCCCAGATCAGCGGTTTGACCCGTTGCATGCTGATAACCTGTCCGTGTTCCCCCACGATCATCAGGCTCCAGTAGCGATTAGAGCTGCGATTGTCTTTTGCGCCCCTAGAAATTTTACTCATCGCCGATCTCCTTGATAGCGGCAAACAACCTGTCACTTCCGGCATGTCTTACGCCGGCTTTCCCCAGATAGCTTTCGGTGATAATTTTCAGCTTTCCCGACTGGCGGCGGGCAAACAGTTTTTTCCGTCCTACCGTCAACCTCTTGCCATGCGAACCGACAACCTGGTTGAAGGTGATACAAAACAAGTCGGCCTGCCTGTATACCGCCAGCTCATTGGTGGTAATCTCTACTTGCATGTGACCATCGCCCGGGATCTTGCGCAAGTCACACCACCTTGACCACCAGCGCATGCCGGGCGCTCGATTTGCGGCATACAGGTTCCTGTATTGGGAGTAACTTCCCCTGGCCAGGTAGCGGCACCATCTTTTCACCAGGTTCCTGGCATCCTCCAGATCAGACCGTCTTGAGCCGGTCCCACTGTATGCCAACTTGTCAGCCAGGATTATCGGGGTCCGGTGCAACCTGATCATCTTGGCCAGAATATTGATGGTTGAATTTTCAACCACGATACAACCGTTGGAATCCCTAGCTTTCAAGGGCTTGTTGGTTCCATGCAGCCAAATGGCGTAACCTCCACGACCTACCAGGCGGTCGAACTGGTTTGGATAATCGAGAGGAAAGGCCATGTCACCGTAAATGGGCGCCAAGTCCTTCTTGAGATGTCTTTTGACGAAAAAATAGATCCCCTCGGGGGTCTTTTGGTCCCCTGAACGTTGTTTGGGGCCGGGAATCTTGCCCGTCGAACAGGCATACCTTCCCACCAGGGTGATACCGCCGGCCCCACCGGTATAGACCAGCAGTTCCTGGATGCTCTTGTCAACCAGGAGAACGTGAAATGGGGACGCACCGGGGTCGAGAAAAACGATCTGGGCCGGCAAACGATCTAATGCTGCCTGTTCAGCCAGTCCGGTCGTAACCCAACCGATCGTCAAAAACAATGATCCGGCGATCCCGGCCCCATAAAGCAAAAGGGTCCTGAAGATACGCCGCCGATACGAAATTAGAGCTGGAGACCAAAATGAAAAAACCATTTGCACGCTTTCAACTATTACCTGCTTTCGCAGGCCTCACAACCACCGGCTCTGCCCGCCCTATGCCTGCAACCTTGGCCGCACTGCCCTGGTTCACGGCAAGTTCCAAGGTATCCCGGCTGCCGATCAAGGCCAATGGCTCGCCCGCCGGAACTTCGGCGTAGGTTTCCGCCAGGCCTTGCAGCTTCCAGGGACCCGCAGAAATTTCCAGCCCGCTCAAATCCGATCCCCCTGCCAGGTCAACCA
>JALVRI010000068.1 GCA_027031325.1 Desulfobacteraceae bacterium | reverse complement strand
GCCGGATTTTGACCGGCCGCCCCCACCTTGCAATTGCCGCCAACCGCCGCAATGAAGACGAGTATCTCTGCCTGTTGAAATGTGTCGGCACCCTGGCAGCCGCGGGAATCGACTGCAACCTCGAACAACTGGCTTTAAGAACAACCACAGGAGTTTCGTTCCGCAATGCCGGCAAAAGTCCGCTTATATCCGTCAAGGTTGGAAAATTGAATTTTCCCGCAGATCACCCGGCCCTGCTTGAAAAAGAATCTGTCTCTTCAGCACAAGTCACCATGGGCTCGGTTGCAAATCATGGCGACGGCCTGTCAACCGAGATGGCAGAAATTGAGCCTGACGCCATCTTTGCAGAAGATCGACCTGGTCTTGATGAAGGCCATCCAACCCACAACCTTCTGAAAGATTTCTCACGCTCGGCCACCGCTACTGCCGAAGCCCACCGCCGGTTCCTCGAGTTTTCAGATCAGCTCTCACGATCGATTGCAAGGGCTATCCAGGCCGGGGCTGATGCGATTCCTTCCAGCCAAGAAGAAAAAATACCTTCAACCACGGTAGCCTTCGACAGGGAGCTTTGCATGGAGTTTGCCATCGGTTCCGTGGCCAGGGTACTGGGGCCGGAGTTTGCCGAGGTGGACACTTACCCGGTCCGGGTCCGCTTACCGGCCGAACCACTTATGCTGGTGGACCGTATCCTGGAAGTGAAAGGAGAAAAACTTTCCCTCTCTTCAGGCCGGGTGGTCACCGAACACGATGTTCACCCCGGAGCCTGGTATCTTGACGGCGGCCGGGCGCCGGTCTGCATCTCGGTGGAAGCCGGTCAGGCAGATCTGTTTCTTTGCAGCTACCTTGGCATCGACCACCAGGTCCGGGGAAAGCGATCCTATCGCCTCTTGGATGCCAGGATACGTTTCCACCGCGGCCTGCCCCGGCCGGGAGAAACCATTCGCTACCATATCAGCATAGACAAGTTCGTCCGCCAGGGACAAACCTGGCTCTTTTTCTTCCGCTTCAAGGGCTTTATCGGCTCCGAGCCTCTGATTACCATGACCGACGGTTGCGCCGGATTCTTCACCGCCGAAGAAGTCAAGGCCTCTGGAGGTATAATTCTTACAGAAGAAGAGAAA
Source organism: Desulfobacteraceae bacterium (assembly GCA_027031325.1). Lineage (GTDB taxonomy): Bacteria > Desulfobacterota > Desulfobacteria > Desulfobacterales > Desulfosarcinaceae > JALVQM01. The sequence goes on along the minus strand of JALVRI010000068.1, from coordinate 1,182 downwards.
CGTCCCAGGCAGGGACAGGTAAAGGGGGGCTTCAGGCACCTGGTGGAAATGAAGCCTGAGTCATACTCGGACAGGCAGGTTGATGCCTTGCGCAGCGGTGACTTAGAAACATGTTTCGGCGACCTTTTCAAGGGCATTCACCTCCAAAACTCCCTCGTATTGCCTTCCGGCAAGCTCAAACTGGTGGACCGGGTCCTGGAGATCGACCCCCGCGGCGGCCGTTTCGGCCTGGGCTCAATCACGGCCGAGGCAGACATCCATCCCGACGACTGGTTCCTCACCTGCCACTTTCCCGATGACATGGTAATGCCCGGCACCCTGATGTACGAATGCTGTGCTCATACCCTGAGAATATTTCTGCTCCGCATGGGCTGGGTGGTAGAAAGCCAGGAGGTCGCCCTGGAGCCGGTGCCTGAAATTCAAGCCGTGCTGAAATGCCGGGGCCCTGTCACACCCGAAACCGCGAAGGTTCACTACCGGGTTGAAATCAAGGAGATCGGCTACGGCCCCGAGCCATACGCACTGGCGGACGCGCACATGTTTGCCGATGGCCATCACATCGTCTATTTCGAGAACATGTCGCTCCGAATGACCGGATGTAACCGCCGCAAACTCGAAAGCTTCTGGCATGACCGTAGCAAGACTGCCAGAACTCCAAGACCAATATCCACCGGCAGCCCACTTTTCGACCATCGCCACATCCTGGAGTTCGCCACCGGCAGCCCCTCAAAGGCATTTGGCGAGCCTTACCGGGTATTTGACAGCCAGAGGGTAATCGCCCGCCTGCCGGGACCACCCTATTGTTTCATCCACCGCATAGTCGAAGCCGAACCCGAACCATGGGACCTGAAGCCCGGGGGCTGGATTACCGCCCAGTACGACATGAAACCGGGTGACTGGTATTTCATCGCCGACCGGAGCGGATTGATGCCTTATTGCGTCTTGCTCGAAATCGCTCTCCAACCCTGCGGCTGGCTTGCGGCCTACCTGGGTTCGGCACTGCACGCCGAAACTGATCTCAAATTCCGCAACCTGGGTGGAACCGCCAGGCTGCATATCCCCCTGGAACCCTCCAACAGGACCCTGACCATGCGCAGCCGGCTGACCAGGGTCAACAAGGCCGCCGAAATGATAATCGAGCACTTCGATTTCCAGGTCTTGGCCGACGACACCCCGGTTTTT
>JALVRI010000067.1 GCA_027031325.1 Desulfobacteraceae bacterium | reverse complement strand
CGACCACCGAAACGGCTTGCCCGCCCGGGGCCGTGAAGCGTATGGTTTCGGCGTTCTGGACGATTGTAGCGACCCTGCGGCCTTCGATTTCAGCCTCTACCAGCAGCAGTGGTCTGCGCTCGATTTTTAGTCGCCCCACCACGGCCTGATTAGCCTTGCCCTCATGGTCGACGATGAGGACCGTATCACCGGCTTTCAGTTCCGACAGGTACCTGGTGCGTCCTGCGCCGACCCGGGTATAGGCGTGCACCGGGCCGGCATTGACCCGGAAGGGACGGGCCGCCACGTATGGATTTTCGAGCGATTCGGCATGGATCAGGAACAGGGCCTGACTGCTGTTGCCCACCAGCATTCCCTGGCCCGGGGACATGCAAGTACAGGTGTCCACGCAAACCCGGTCTCCCATCCCCAGGGCACTGACGGCCACGACCGAAGCCTGCACCAGCTCGACCCGGCCGCCTGTTTCCCGCAAAACCGCAAGGGCATGTTTGAGACCGACAGGATCGTCCATTTCCAGCAGTATCCGCTCGACCCCTTTTTCAAGAATCCCGGCCGCGGTCCTGGCCTCTTCCAGTCCGGACACCTTTGCCACCACGGCCGCCCCCCTGGCAACCAGATTTTCCAGGGGAATGACCGTCCAGTCCGGACATTCGACAACCACCAGGGCCTTGCGTCCCAGTTCCAGCACACGATCCTCGTCCTGCCTGCCTTCGACCGTGCATCGGACCACATCTCTTTCCGGCTGCAAGTCACCTTCGGCGCAAATGGTGGTTATCTTGCCCAGGGCCTTGACCTTGTCGGAACAACCGTCCGGGACCCATACGGCGTCGGCACCACCTTCCAAGGCGCTGGTAACAAGCTCCTTGTTCCAGGGATCGACCTTGACCCAGAGCTGGCGCATACATCCTCCTGTCAGTTGACGTTTTCCAGGGCGGTCAAAGCTTCCTCGACCCCGGCACCACAGTGAACTATCATTACCATCGCCCTGACCATGGCTGCCGGATCCCGGTGCTGGAAAACGTTACGCCCTATGGAAACACCTGCCCCGCCGGCATCGACAGATGCCTTTACCATTTCCAGGATATGGCGGTCCGAATCCATCTTGGGGCCGCCTGCAATCACCACCGGAACACTACAACCTTCCACCACCCGGCTGAAACTGTCAACACTGCCGGTATATGAAACCTTCACCAGGTCGGCTCCCAGTTCGGCCCCCACCCGCGCCGCATGCCTGACTGCTTCCACATCGTACTCGTCTGCGATCATTTCCCCGCGGGGATAAATCATGGCCAAAAGAGGCATTCCCCACCGCCGGGCCTGGTCGGACACCTTCCCGAAATCCTCAAGCATACGGTCCTCGTGGCCGTTGCCCAGATTGACATGGATCGAAACGGCATCGGCCCCCAGCTTGATGGCCTCTTCAACGCTGCAGACCAGCGTTTTGGCATGGGGATGGACCGCCAGGCCCGTGGATGCCGAAAGGTGGACGATCAGGCCGATATCCCTTCCTCCCCCCCGGTGGCCGGCGCCTACCATCCCCTTGTGTTCAACGATGGCGTTGGCCCCACCGGCCGCAACCTGATCTACCGCGTTGCGAATGTTTTCAAGGCCGGCTATCGGTCCGACCGATACCCCGTGGTCCATGGGCACGATGACCGTCCGGCCGGTATTGCGGTCCATGATCCTTTCCAACCTGATTTGTTTGCCCAAAAATGTCATTTGTCGCCTCCTTGCAGAGCTTTCCGGTTTGCATCCACTTGTCCCGGAAAAAACAAGGCCGCTGAGGATATCCCCCCACGGCCTTGGCAGACAAAAAAGCCGTGGGAAGAACTCAGTCTGCCCACGGCTTTGTTTTTTCAGGTGCGGATCGTCACGACCACTGCCCAGGCAGACTGAGCCGGCAAAAAAAATACCGAAAATTAAAATAAAAGTCTGCCTTAACGGTGGTCAACAAAACCAGCAATCCTCCATGATTTTCCGGCACCATAACCGGGAGAAAAAAATCTGTCAAGGTATTTTGACGCTTCCCCGGCCCCCACAGGTGCTTAAATATCGTAGTAAAGGAAAAATTCATGGGGATGGGGCCGCAGCCTGACCGGATTGACCTCGTTTTCAAGCTTGTAGTCCACCCACATCTGAATGGCATCGTCGCTGAAGACATCGCCTTTGCGCAGGAACTCGTTATCCTCATTGAGGGCCTCCAGGGCTTCTTCCAGGGAGCCCGGGGCGGATGGTATCCGGTCCAGTTCCTCAGGCGGCAGGCCGTATATATCCTTGTCGAGCGGATCGCCCGGATCGATCTTGTTCTCTATCCCGTCGATGGCGGCCATGAGCATGGCCGAGAAGGCCAGGTAGCCGTTGCAGGATGGATCGGGGGTCCGAAACTCTATCCGCTTGGCCTTGGGAGAAGTCGAGTACATGGGTATCCGGACCGCAGCGCTGCGGTTACGGCTGGAGTAAGCCAGGTTGACCGGGGCCTCGAAGCCCGGTACCAGGCGCTTGTACGAGTTGGTGGTCGGGTTGGTGAAAGCGCACAGGGCCCGGGCGTGCTTGAGTATTCCACCGATGGCGTAAAGGGCTTGCTGGGAAAGCCCGGCGTACTGGTCACCGGCAAATGTCGGCTGTCCGTCTTTCCAGATACTCAGGTGGGTATGCATCCCTGTTCCGTTGTCTTCGAAAAGCGGCTTGGGCATGAAGGTCACCGTATGACCGTAGCGGTAAGCCACGTTCTTGAGCACGTACTTGAACCACATCAACTGGTCGGCCATCTGCAGCAAAGGCTTGAAGCGCATGTCGATTTCCGCCTGGCCGGCGGTGGCCACCTCGTGATGCTGGGCTTCCACCTCGATACCAAGAGACTCCAGGGTCAGCAGCATTTCACTGCGCAGGTCCTGGAACTTGTCCATCGGCGGAACCGGGAAATAGCCTTCCTTGTGGCGCGGCTTGTAACCCAGGTTGGGATCTTCTTCCCTGCCGGTATTCCAGATACCCTCGACCGAATCTATCTCGTAGAAGGCGAGATTACGGCCCGATTCAAAACGGATATCATCGAAGATGAAGAATTCGGCTTCCGGCCCGACGAAGGCCGTATCACCTATGCCGCTTCCCTTCAGGTAGGCTTCGGCCTTTTTGGCTATGTGGCGTGGGTCGCGGCTATAGGGCTCCCTTGTGACGGGGTCGACTATGTCACAGATCAGAACCAGGGTGGGGTCCTTGTAGAAGGGATCGATCTTGGCTGTCGACGGATCGGGAATCACCAGCATGTCACTGGCATTGATGGGCTGCCATCCGCGGATGCTCGAACCGTCGAAGCCGAAACCGTCTTCAAAGCTGCCTTCGTCCAGCTCCGCCACAGGCACCGAAAAATGCTGCCACAAGCCGGGAAAATCCATGAAGCGCAGGTCGACGATCTTGATTCCCTTTTCCCTGGTCAGTTCCAAAACTTCTTTGGGTGTCATAACATGCTCTCCTTTCAGGTATTGATGTAAAGTAATTAAGTCCTAAAATGCTGTCTATATCCATTGCCGCGCAATGGCGCACTTGACACTTAGATGGCATTTTCTCCCGTTTCCCCCGTCCTGACCCTGATTACTTCTTCTATGGGGGTTATGAAAATCTTTCCGTCTCCGACCTTGCCGGTATAAGCCGCCTTGAGCAGTGTATCGACCACCTTCTGGGCCCAGTCGGCCTGAACAATTATTTCGATCTTCACCTTGGGAATGAAGTCCACGACATACTCGGCACCACGGTAGATCTCCTTGTGCCCCTTCTGGCGTCCATAACCTTTTACTTCCGTTATTGTCATGCCCTGGACCCCTATCTCGTTGAGTGCTTCTTTGACGTCGTCCAGTTTGAAAGGTTTGATAACCGCTTCAATCTTCTTCATTTTTTCCTCCATAAGGATTTACGATGGTGCGAAACCGATCCACTTTTCCAGCCATAATCCATGCCGCCCGGTTTCTATGCCGGGCAGGATTCAAATACTTGGTCATATTCCGCCGGTTTTCACCTCAACACGGTTTCAACGGCCTGCCTGACAGCCTCTTCCCGGTCCGGCTGATCCGCCTTCTCACCCTCGATAGTACGAACGTAAAAAACGTCAACCACCTGATCCACCCTGGTTGCGATCTTGGCCACCCATATATCCAGCCCGCATTTATAGAGCGCGTTGGTAATATTGAAGAGCAAGCCCGGATAATCCCAGGCCGTAACTTCGATTATGGTAAAAAAACTTGAGCTCGTATTGTCGATCACAACTTTCTGGGGACGATGCTCCCCGGCCGTCTTGGGCCTGCGCAATGCATGCCGGATGCCATCCAACTTCCGGGCAAGATCAACCCTGCCTGAAAGGGCATCATCGAGCTGCCCGGCGATCCTTTCCCAGCGCTGCTTTTCAAAAAGCCTGTCCGGAGGAGCAGTGACCTCGAAGATATCCAGGGCCACCCTGTTATGCCATGTAAAAATTCTGACGTGCAGAATATCTACGTTATTGAGCGTGAAAACTCCGGCGATCTTCGACAGTAATCCCGGCCGGTCATGTGCGCAAATGGTGACCACGCGGCTGTCTTCCGCCAGATTGGAATCTTCGATGCGCCAAACGAACCGCCGGTCCTCCAGGCTGCAGTATAAGCGGATGTGGTGCCTGATCTCTTCAGCAGTACAATGTATCAGGTAGCGCCTTGATAAAGACGGAAGAATTTTTTCAACCTGTTTGATTTCTTCCGGCTTTCCGCACAGGTCCACCAAACTCTTCTTTTTCTCGGCGATGGCGTTTTCCGTCCGGTCTGAAAAAAGCTCTCTTTTGGACAGCACCCTCCGCACCCGCAAAAACAGGTCCTGCATCAAGCTGGACGTCCATTCATTCCATGCCTTGGGCCCGGTAGCCATTGCGTCCGCCATGCTCAACAAGTACAGCATCCTGAGACGTTCCACCGAGCCGATCTTGCGGGCGCAGGCGACCACCGTCTCTTCTTCACTTATATCCCTCCGGGTTGCGGTCTTCATAAGAAGCAAGTGGTTGCGCACCAAAAATACGGCGGAATCTATGTGCTCTGCTTCCAGCCCCTTTTCTTCCAATATTTTTTCGGTAAGCAGAGCGCCACGTTCGGCATGTCCTCCGGCGGGCACGGCTTTTCCAATGTCGTGCAGCAAGGCGGCCCAGAACAGGGGACGCTTGGCCTTGATTTCCTTGTATATCCGCCGTGACAAGCGTCCTCCGTCGGATTTGCGGCCCAGGCCTATTTCTTTCAGGTAGCGCACGGTGAGCAGCAAGTGACGCGCGACCGGATAAAGGTGGTAATGATCGAACTGGATACGGTTAACAACCCCCTTCCAGTGGGGTATGAAACGTTCCAGAAAGCCGGTAACCAGCATCTGGTTCAGAGCCGGCAGTGCATCGGAGGTACGGATCAACAAGTGCTCGAACAAAACCGCCGTCTGCCTGTCGCCCCGAAGGCGGGTTTCCACCAGTTCTCCGAAATCGCGTACCAGCCTCTGGGCCTCGACCCCGAGAGGCGCCTTGCGCAGGGCGCTTTCAAAAAAAATCTCCATCAGCAGGCGCGGGCGGCGCACGATGGCTTCAGGCGACCGGAAACCGATAACCCCCCGCTCGATTTCCAGATCGGGCACCTTGGTTTCGACAGGGCTTTGTTTTTTTCTTCGCTGGCGCCCACTTTGCTCGATCTCGGAAATGAAATTCCGATGGCATTGCTTGATGTGCTCCATGTGGCGATGCAGTTCTCCAAGCAACTGCTCCACCGGCAAGTGCCCGCCGCCGCCGGAAAAACCGAGCCGCTCTGTAATTTGAGACAGGTATTCAAGATGAAGCTGATCGCATTTGCGGCCGGTCAATTGGTGCAGGTTGTTGCGTACATGCCACACGAACTCAAGGGCCGAAGTCAACAAATGGCATTCGGCGTGGGAAAGCAAACCGGAGTATTCCAGGTCCCGCAATGACTGGACGCCGGCGGTGACCCGCCCTATCCACAAGATGGTATGGTAGTCCCGCAACCCTCCCTGGCCTTCCTTGAGGTTCGGCTCCAGCAGGTAGGAAGAATCTCCAAAACGCTCGTGCCGCTTGGCATTGATGTCAACGAGCCAATCCACTATCAAGCGGGACTTGGTATTGATCAGCCTGCGCCGCAACTGTTCCATCAACTCGTGATAAAGGGGAGACATGCCGCAGATAAAACGCGCGTCCAGCAGGGAAGTCAATACTTCCAGATCCTTGCGGGCAAGCTGAATGGTCTCCTTGATACTGCGGGTGGAATAGCCCACTTCCTTCCCAAGGTCCCAGAGAGGGTAGATTATCTCCTGAACCAGGGACTCGGCCTCAGGGGGCACCTTCTTTTTGAAGAGAATAAGAAGATCCACATCCGAATGAAGGCACTGTTCAGCCCGCCCGTAACCGCCCAGAGCCAAAAGGGCGTAGGGGTTTTTCACTATATCCAGACTCGGACCGACAGTACTGAAAGTAAAACAGGCCTGGAAATATTCATCCAGAAGACCAGCGTTGAGCTTTAGCCACCCTGTTGCATCCACTTGCTGCATGCGCTGGATCAAGTCCTGTTGGCCGGCCTTGAGCTTGGCGACGGCGTGATTCGAAGGTACCGTGGGCGCATTGTAGGATGTAAGTGTCATTCGCCCTTCCTGCAGGCCGTAAAGGATGCTTCCGGCCGGCCTGCTTCTTCCCGGACATGCCGGGGGCGCATATTCAGGCTTGTGAGATCGTAGGCCAATGGAAGCATCTTTGCTTTTTCCTGTTTTGAAAACGGGTTTCAAAATAGCAAAGCATTTGTTGTGCCACCAGGGTACACTTGGATTACATATTGTTATTTTTGAATATATTGACTTCGCAAAATTTTCTGTTCTAAACTATATTTACATATATGTAATTTCATGTTCAAAAAATTTACAATTTTGAAAGCAGCACCCCGGCGCATCTGATCCTCCCTCTTGTTGAAAGTCCAAGGCCCTTAGCTGCAACCTGCAGGAAAAGATAAAGGCAAAAAACCGCCGCCCGCAGCCTGGCCGCCAGCCAATTGATTGCAATTCGACAACCTTAAACTAAAACTCGACTGAAAGGACTTTTCACCGGATGAACTTCACCTTGCCGGTGAATGCACGGTCGAAAAAAAATACATGCTGACTATCTAAT
>JALVRI010000066.1 GCA_027031325.1 Desulfobacteraceae bacterium | reverse complement strand
GGCACAGGGCTTCCCTGGCCTTTGAATGCGGTTGTGCCGGGGTTGTCTGCTCCGGCCGTGAAGTTGTGGAAATAAAGAAACAATTCGGCTCCCGATTCCTGGCCGTCGTTCCCGGTATAAGACCGGGGGGAACCGGAGGGCAAGATGATCAGCGCCGTACCGTCACCCCGGCCATGGCCGTGGCTGCCGGGGCCGATTATCTGGTGGTGGGGCGCCCCATCAGGGATGCGGCCGATCGCCGGGCCGTGGCCAGAGCCTTGTGTCAGCAGGTGGCCCGGGCCCTGCATAATTCCGGTTGAACCGTTTTGGTGAGCCTGTTGCCCTGAGCAGGTCTTACTCGCTGTCGAGGCCGAAGGCGGTATGCAAAACCCTTACGGCCAGTTCAGCGTATTTTTCCTCTATTGCGCACGAAATCCGGATTTCCGACGTGCTGATAAGGATGATGTTTATGTTTTCGCGCGCCAGGGCGTTGAACATTATGGAGGCAACGCCCGAGTGGTTTTTCATGCCTACGCCGATGACCGATACCTTGGCGATGGTATCGTCTCCCAGGACTTCTTCGGCGCCGATTTTTGCGGCCACTTTCCGTTCGATCTCCATGGTGCGCTCGAAGTCGGCCCGGGGAATGGTGAAAGTCAGGTCGGTCTTGCCGCCCGGCCGCATGTTCTGGATAATCATATCCACAACTATTCCGGCTTGGGCGATGGGAGTGAAGATCTTGGCGGCGATACCCGGCTGGTCGGGAACTTTCTTGAGGGTGATGCGCGCCTGATCTTTATCCAGGGTGACTCCTGATACAACCAATTGTTCCATGCCAGAATCCTCGCTCACCACCATGGTACCTTCCTCCTCGTTGAATGACGACCTGACGTGTACCGGTATGTTGTACTTCTTGGCGAAACTGACCGACCGGATTTGGAGTACCTTGGCCCCCAGGCTGGCCATGTTCATCATCTCGTCGTAGGAAATTGCCTTCAACTTGCGGGCCTTGCTGCAGACGTTGGGATCGGCGGTGTAGATCCCGTCGACGTCGGTGTAGATTTCACACATATCGGCCTTGAGGGCCGCGGCGATGGCAACGGCGGAGGTGTCTGAACCGCCGCGCCCAAGGGTCGTTATATTGCCCTGGGTGTCCTGGCCCTGGAATCCGGCCACAACGACAATATTGCCGTCTTTTAGCAGCTGCTTGATCCGCTCGGTTCCGATTTCCAGGATCCGGGCGTTACCATAGACGCAATCGGTCACCACCTGGGCCTGGTGTCCCAGGAGGCTGGAGGCCGGGTAGTTCATGTCCCTCAGGATCATTGCCAGCAGGGAGGCGGTGGTCTGTTCCCCGGTTGCCAGCAGGACGTCCAATTCGCGCCGGTCGGGATCGGATGCCGCCTGGCGGGCCATTTCGATCAGGCTGTCGGTCACTCCCGCCATGGCAGACAGAATCACCACCACCTGGTTGCCCTGGTCATAGGTCTTGGCCACCCTCCGGGCGACATTCTTGATTCTTTCGATGTCCGCAACCGATGTTCCGCCGAATTTCTGAACAATCAGCGCCATGACAGCTCCTTAGCCTGCTTCACTCAAATGGTTGTCAGCCTTATGAGCGGCAACCTTTACCAGATCTTGGAAGCCAAGTCCATATCCAATCAGCGTTATCCTGCGCAGCCCGTCTGCTCCAACCTCGAAGCGCAGCACGAGAGATTCCGCGGGCCAGTCCCGGGGGTGGAGTTTTTCGGCCCATTCCACCGCCACGACCGCATCGCCCCCGAGCCAGTCCAGCAGCTCCAGTGACTCGGCGTCCACCGGTTCTGCAAGCCGGTAAAGATCGGCATGGACCAGTTGGACTCGGCCCTGGTAGACGTTGACCAGGGTGTAGGTGGGGCTGACAATATCGTAGTCCGGGCTTATCCCCAGCCCCCGGGCAAGCCCCCTGACAAAGCAGGTCTTGCCGCATCCCAGTTCACCTTCCAACCGCAGCACGGCACCGTTTGCAAGCCGCCGGCCGATCCACTGTCCCCAGCTTTCGGTTTCCATCTGCGAGCGTGATATCAGGACGGCCTTTGTTATGGAAGCCATGGTCTTCAAGCAATGCCTTCGATTTCAAAAGCCGGTGGGTCTGGTTGTTCAACGAGCCGGGAGATTATTTGCGGAACATGACCCAAAACCTCCCCGGCCGTGTATCCCCAGGGCCCCCTTGTCCGGGCGAGTTCATCGGCCGCAGCTCCATGGACCCAGACCGCTGCCTGGGCCGCTTCAAAAGGCGCCAGTCCCTGGGCCAGGAATCCGGCCACCAGCCCGGTCAACACATCCCCCATGCC
>JALVRI010000065.1 GCA_027031325.1 Desulfobacteraceae bacterium | reverse complement strand
CCCTCCTGCTTAGAGCAGGAATGGATCACCGACCGGTCCTTTTGAATGAAAGTCCCGGCCCTGAAAGATTCCTGGATGTCGACACCCACGTCCAAAAAGCGTTCGGCGTCATTTTCAGGCAGGGCATGCAAGTCTTCCAGATAGGGATGGTCCTCGGCCTCCACCTGGTAGGCATCCAAATCGACCGCCGGCTTGGCGTTTTCGGTTTCACCTAGATCGCGCATCGCAAGCACTCCTCGTAGCCGAATTCACTTATCCATTTAAGGATTTCACGGGCATTCTGGCTGCAGCACAAGTGGCCGTTGTACAGCACCTGTCCCTTGTCGGCGGTGATGTAGTCCAGGATATGTCCCGTGTGGGTTATCACCAGGGCGCTCTTGCCGCAGCCGACCCTGGCCCTGCTATGCAATCTTTCCGTCTTGCAGGCCACTCCTCTTCCAAGCAAAAGATTGATGGTTTCTCCCAAAAGGGCGATATTTTCAAGGTCGACGCCGGATTCAGGCTCGTCCAGGAGAATGAGGTCCGGGTCCTGGGCCATCAGTTGCAGCAATTCACTGCGCTTTATCTCTCCACCTGAAAAGTTCTGGTTGACATCCCGGTCGAGAAAGGAAGTAAAGTTGAGGCGTTCGGCAAGCTTTTCTATTTCCACCTTTTCTTCCCGGTTACGGGCGCAAATTTCGACCAGGTTCCTGGTTTTCAGACCGTTGATGGTGGGTGGCCTCTGGAAGGAAACCCCGATTCCCATACGCGCCCGCTCGTGAATCGGAAGGTGGGTGATGTCCCGGCCCTTGAAGATGATCCGGCCCCGGGTAACCTCGTAGCCTGAAAAACCCATGATGGTCATCATGAGGGTTGTTTTGCCGGAACCGTTGGGTCCGAAAAGGATGTGGGTTTCACCTTCCGGTATCTCCATGTTTACATTGTTCAGAATGGTGCGCTCCCCCACGCGCACCTGGAGGTCTTCGATCTTGAGCATCGCTCGTCTCCTTTTGGCCCGAAAATTGCGCCGACTCCCGGCCGGCGCCATGAATTTGAATCGGCCGGAGCAGGCCATAAGCCGAATTCTGTTCCTTCCGGCGGTTACCCGCCCAGGAAGGCGGTGATCATTCATCTATGGATGCCGGTTGCCCGGCACCTCTTGCGACCTACCCGGAAGCTCGGACGGGCAGCCCTCGAGCGCTTCCCTATTTGGTCTTGCACCGGGTGGGGTTTACCTAGCTTTCCCGGTCACCCGGGAAACTGGTGCGCTCTTACCGCACCGTTTCACCCTTACCGCGCCCCGAAGGGGGCGAGGCGGTCTGCTTTCTGTTGCACTTGCCTTCGCGTCGCCGCGACTCCACGTTATGGAGCACCCTGCCCTGCGGTGTTCGGACTTTCCTCCGGCGCAAACCGCGCCGGCGATCACCTGGCCTACTCCGGCCGAAACTTGCGCATTTGTCCGGCCCCAACCATCAAGCGTTCTGCCGCGGATAGATGATGCGCTGACAATTGGGGCAGATCTTGATCTCGTCCAGTCTGAGCAACTCGTTGAAAGCCTGGGGGGGGATATTCATGTGGCAGACCTGGCAAACGGCGTTCTCGACCGCAGCCACTGCCACCCCGCCCCCATGTTGCTTTATCCTGTTATAAGTCTGGTACAACCGCGGTTCAACTTTACCTGCCACCTCGGCGGCCTTTTGTTTCAGCTTCTCGAGTTCATCCCTTTTCCCGGAGGCGGCTTCAATGATGTCCTTTTTTTGCTCCTCTATTTCAGCTTCCTGCTGCTTCAAAAATTCTTCTTTTTCGGCCAACGTTTTTTCGGCGGCTTCGATCTTTTCGAGAGTCTCGATCATCGCCTCTTCTATCCGGGAACGCTTGCGCTTCAGGTCATCGATCTCTTTCAAGGCCGCCTGGTACTCCTTGTTTGTTTTGATTGTGCCCAGGCGGGCTTCGTTCTTTGCGATTTGATCGCTTATCGAACGAACTTCTTCTTCATCGGCCTTGTACTTTTGCCTGATATCTTCGACTTCCGCTCTGGCAGTCTCCACTGCGTCGGAAAACTGCACCAGTTCCCCGTCAAGCCGGGCAAGTTTCTGATCTACTTTGGACAAAGATTCTTCCAGGCGGGCGGCAGAAATTTCGATCTGTTGCAAATCTGCCAATATCTCCAATTGTTCCTTTACATTTTGTACCATTTCGACTCGCTTTTGATTATAATTAACACTCTGGTCAATCACTATCTCCGACTTTCAACCCGGATCATGCGCTTCCGGCTGCCCTCCGCAGCACATCTTCGCCGAACTTGCAAGCCGCAAAATCCGGGTTTAAAGATAGACAAAAGGATCTCTTTCCAG
>JALVRI010000064.1 GCA_027031325.1 Desulfobacteraceae bacterium | reverse complement strand
ATGACCGCGGGGCCGAAAATCATCCCATTATGGGCACCAACTACCGTATCAGCGAACTGAACGCCGCCGTCGGGTTGGCCCAGCTGCGCAAGTTGGACTGGATCCTGGAACGCCAGCGGCAACACAAGGCGGCCCTAAAGGAGGCCTTGACGGCATTCGACCACATCGAGTTCCGCACCCTTCCCGATCCGGAAGGAGACTCGGCTACTTTTCTTTCATTCATGCTGCCTGATGAATCCAGCGCCGCCGAGGCGGCTACAAGGCTTGCCCGGGCCGGAGTGGACGGTTGTTTCTACTGGTTTGCCAACAACTGGCACTATTTCCGCCAGTGGGATCATTTCCGCCGATTGAGCTCATCCGCCCCCCTGGCGGTCCAGCTGCTTGAAAACCGGCCGGACTTCAACAAGACCAGCTTGCCCCGGTCCGATGCCATCATGGGACGAACGATCTCGATGCTGATCAAACTTTCCTGGAACGAAAAAGAGCTCAATCAGCGCATAGACAATATCCGCAAGGTTCTGGCAGGATAGAACCTGTCTTCCATCAAGGAGCCTGCAAGGAGAAGGCGATGTTCCGTAACTTTAAAATGGTTTCCCGCGTAATATTCGGCCGGGGCTGTTTCAACCAACTGGATGACATCCTGGCTTCCGAACGCAAAAGCGATAACCCGGTGGTTTTCATGGTTGACGACGTCTTTGAGGGACGGCCATTGGAAAAACGGCTTCCCCTCCGGCAAGGCGATCTATTGTTATGGGTCAACGTCGACCAGGAGCCCAAAACAGCTTACGTCGATCAACTGACCGGGCAGGTCCGCGATCAAACGAAGCAGGCGGGAAAAGGTTTGCCCGCAGCCGTGGTGGGCATCGGTGGCGGAAGTACCATGGACCTTGCCAAGGCGGTCTCCTTGATGCTGACCAACCCTGGCTCAGCGGCGGACTATCAGGGCTGGGACCTTATCAAGAATCCGGCCGTATATCACCTGGCGGTCCCGACTTTGTCCGGTACCGGCTCCGAAGTCTCCCGCACCACAGTCCTGACCGGACCTGAAAAGAAACTCGGCATAAACTCGGACTACACGGTTTTCGACCAGATCGTGCTCGATCCCGAGCTGCTGACAGGCGTGCCCGCCGATCAACGTTTTTACACCGGCATGGATTGTTACATCCATTGCATCGAGTCCCTCAGCGGGACTTACCTCAATGCTTTCAGCCAGGCATACGGCGAAAAGGCTTTAAGCCTCTGCCGTCAAGTCTTTCTCGAAGATTGCCGGGATGCAGACGACAAGCTCATGATGGCCTCCTACTTCGGCGGCATGTCGATAGCCTACTCCCAGGTCGGTGTATGTCACGCTCTTTCATACGGCCTGGGCTTTGTGCTTGGAATCCATCACGGCGTCGGCAATTGCATCGCCTTCAACCAGCTGGAAGAATACTACCCGGATGGTGTCCGGGAGTTCCGGCAGATGCTTGCCAAGCAACAAATTAATTTGCCGACGAACATCATGGCCGGGGCCAGCGACCGGCAGATCGAAAAAATGATCGACGTGGCCTTGATTTTGGAACCTTTATGGGAAAACGCTTTGGGCAAGGACTGGCGCAAGCAAATGACCCGCCAAAAGATAAAGGATCTCTACCTTGCCATGTAAGATCAGGAGATGAGGAGAAAACAATGGCCCGGGCATACTCGATCGCCTCAAAACTCTCAGCCTGGTTTGTCCGACTGACCACTTGCTTGGCCGGGGCCGGACAAATACGCATTTACTTCGGGCGTCACCACTGCACTGTTGACGGCCCGGCCCTGATAATCTTTCCCGTTTCTTGCAACACGATTGCCTGTGGTCTGTGCGGCCTTGTAACTTACAAGCGAAGAACACCTGGAAACAAAGAGGCTCTTTCACTTATCGACCGCCTCGAGTCCTTGGCAGCCCGGATCTCAAGCCATCGGCTGGCGGAAATGGAAGGCGATCCTCAAAGTCTTGAAACCACCTATCTGGGGGGTGACGAAAAACTTTTCGAATTAAAATCCCTTGCCAATCGCTGCAAGAGCAGTCAAATCTTCAGCTTCATCTTCCGGGAAATAAATGCCGTCCAAAGGTTGAAAAAGCTGACCCGGGACATGGAAGAATTAATCAGCCAAGAAAGCGACAGGCTGCAAAGTACCATCGGCAAGCTGGAAGCCGGCTCCGGCCGGATTGCCCTCGAGCGCCTGGAAACCTTGAAAGACATCCACTGGTGCCTTGCGCGCGAGCTGCTGGACAACATCGAACGCGTCGCTGAACTGATGGGAGAAACGGATCAATGCTCAACAACCGTCTTCCGCAACATCAACGCCGTGTGCAACAGCATCGACCGCCTGGAGGTGAGGGGACGCGATTCAGCCGGTATTTCCCTCCTGTTTGTCTTCGACGACCATGACTTTCAGCAACTGCGGACACTGGTCGCCGGCCATGGCTTGGCCGAAGAATTAGAGCAGCGCTCCGGCGGCCCGGTTCTTGCCAACAAGAGTATCACCGTCCATAAGCCGGGTGCAGGCAGGACCGCAATCGCTTTTACTTACAAGGTAGCGTCGGAAATAGGATCCCTGGGAGACAATGTCGCTTACCTGCGCAACCAAATTTCAAATGATCAGATTCTGAAACTGGCTGCCGGACTGCCCTATGCCTTCCACACCATCTCCTCCCATACCCGCTGGGCCTCGGTTGGAGCCATCTCCATCGCCAATTGCCACCCCCTGGACAATGCCGGTGTTGAGGAAGGATGTGAGACCAAAGGAATCATCCACGCTTGCCTGAACGGCGATATCGACAACTACCTCGAGCTCAAAAAGCGCTGGGAAGCCGCCGGCGACAATATTCCGGAAGAAATCACCACCGACACCAAGATAATTCCCCTCCAGATCGAATACTACCTCAAGCAGGGTCATGACTTCGAAGAAGCATTTCGCCTGGCGGTAAACGACTTTGAAGGTTCCCACGCCATCGCAGTACATACCGATCTTGCGCCCGGTAAATTCTTCCTGGCCCAGAAGGGAAGCGGGCAGGCTGTTTTCGTCGGACTGGCCGACGATCATTACATGCCGACTTCCGAAGTTTATGGATTCGTCGAAGAAACCCAAAAATACCTCAAGCTGGACGGGGAAAAGACCATCGAGGGCCGAAACGGACCGGTCCAGGGCCAGATCTTCATCCTGGATCAAGCGGCCGGCGGCGGACTGGCCGGCATCAAGGCCATGTACTACGACGGCACGGCCGTTGACTTGACCGACGCCCACGTCCAGGCGACCGAGATCACTTCGCGCGATATAGATCGCCAGGGCTTTCCCCATTACTTCCTCAAGGAAATCTCCGAAGCACCCTTGTCGGTCGAAAGAACCCTCCAGAACCGCTGGAAGATCAAGGCCGGCGACAAACCATACTACAACCTGGACCTGGACGAAAAAATCTTTCCCGCCAAGATCGGCCAGGCCCTTGCCGGCCGGAAGATCCGCAGGATCTATTTCATCGGACAGGGAACTGCGGGGGTAGCCGCCCTGGCGTGCGCCAACATCCTGACCCATTACCTCCGGGAGCCCGGTATTACCGTAAGTGCCCTCAAGGCATCCGAGTTGAGCGGCTTCCGCCTGGAAGAAGGTGAGCGGGCGGACATGCAGGACGTGCTGGTGGTAGCCATCAGCCAGTCGGGAACCACCACCGATACCAATCGCACGGTTGACATGGTAAGACGGCTGGGTGCCCATACCCTGGCGATCGTAAACCGCCGGGACTCCGACCTGACTTTCAAGGTGGACGGAGTCATCTATACCAGTTCCGGGCGCGATATCGAAATGTCGGTGGCTTCCACCAAGGCTTTCTATGCCCAGATCGTCGCCGGGGCCCTGTTGGGGTTGAAAATAGCCCAGGTTTGTGGCTGCCGGCCGGAAAGTTTCATTTCCGACGAGATCCGGCAGCTTATCTTGCTGCCGGCCAAGATGAAAAAGGTACTGGCTCTCAAGGAAGATATCGCCACTTCCGCCCGCCGCCTGGCGGTCTCCAAGACCTACTGGGCGGCGGTGGGAAGCGGTCCGAACAAGGCAGCCGCCGATGAAATCCGGATCAAGCTGAGCGAATTGTGTTACAAGACCATCTCCTCGGACTACGTGGAAGACAAGAAACATATCGACCTGTCTTCCGAACCCCTGATCATGGTGTGTGCCGCCGGAAGTCCCTCAGCGGTAATGGGTGACATAGTAAAAGACACCGCCATATTCAAGGCTCACAAGGCCGCCCCGATAGTCATCGTGGACGAGGGCGAGGATCGTTTCGATCCCTATGCCGAAGATGTCTTCCACGTTCCGACCACCTCCGCTCACCTGGCACCGATCCTCAATACCCTGGCAGGCCACCTGTGGGGGTACTACGCCGCTCTTGCCATCAACAGCGGCTCTGCCTTTCTGGCCTCTTTCCGCCGCCAGGTCGAAGAAGAAATAACCTCATGCAACCGACGGGGGCTGGATATCTACGAAGTTATCCTGGAAAAGAGTTTTCGTGAAAAAATCGCCGCTTTTTATTCCGACTTCCGCAAGCGGATCACCTCGGGCCTGATGCCTTCAGGGTTCGGGCGCATGGAGGATCTTACCCTGCTGATGAAGTACCTCAGCGGCAGGCTGCCGGTATCAGACTTTGAACTCGATTTCGGCTTCAAGGGAACGGCAACCAACATGGTCCGCACTTTTTTCGAGATCCTGTCCGGGGCCATAGCCGCCATGGCCCGCCCGGTGGACGCCATCAAGCACCAGGCCAAAACGGTTACCGTTGGAACCAGCAGGATAAGTGAAAAATTGAGCGGTATCCTTTTCGATACCCTGGCCGAATACGGGATCGGGCCCGAACAGCTGACCACCACCAACGTATTGGTCGTCAAGAACCTGCAACGGATCGTCTCAGAGATCAAGGGAGCCATTCTCTACCGCATCGATGGGCTAAATGTACTGGGCGAGCCTACCGAGCAGACCACCATCTCCGTCGTACGCAAAGACGGCATCCTGAGCAAGCTTCCCTCGCGGGTCGAATCCGACCCGGTACTCAAAGGCACCAAGAGGATCATAGTCCGCCGCGGCAACGTTTACATCGGCAAGGGACGCAAGGATGACCGCAGTATCCTGGTGGTTCCGGCCATATCCACCGCTGCCGGCCGGGCCAACCAGATCGAGCTGCTGCTCCTGCTCAACATCGGCTTTCACCGGGATGTCGATCTGGACACCAGGATCAAGGCCCTGGGAGGCAAGTTCGAGCATATCAAAAACATCGTTCAGGAAAACAGTATCCTGTGGCAGGACAAATTTCTGGAATGGATTCCCATGGAAGAGCTTTTCGGCCGCTCGGCTGAAAAGGTTGCCGAAACAATCGTCTCAAAGGCAGCTTCCCGGGAAGTCGGCTCCTGAAAAAACAAGCGGAGGGACAACCCGTTGCAAAAAGATATCCGCCGGCGCCTGGTTGAAGCCGGAAAAAAGATGGCCCCCCTGACCGTTGGGTCCGGAGGCAATCTCAGCGCCAAAGATCCGGACAAGGGAGTCATCTGGATCAGCCCCACGGCGATCGCCTGCCATCAAATGAAAGTCGGGGACCTGGTAGGCATTGATGAAACCGGCCAGGTGGTTGCGGGCAGCGGCAAGCCATCCAGTGAGACCCCATTACATCTTGCACTTTACCGGTTAAGACCTGAAATCGAAGCAGTTGTACACACCCACTCCATATTTGCCACCACCTTGGCCTGCCTGCATATGGAAATCCCTGCGGTTCATTACCTGGTAGGCCTTGCAGGCAGGAAGGTTCCCCTGGCCCCTTACGCTCTTTTCGGTACCCCCGAACTGGCAGAAGCGGTAAGCGGCGCAATGGCCGATGCCGATGCCGCCCTGATGGCCAACCACGGCCTGGTAGCGGTTGGAAAAGATCCGGAAACGGCCTTCAAACTGGCCGCGCAGGTGGAGTTTGTAGCCCGCCTGTATTACCAATGCCTGGCGGTGGGCCGGCCTCAAATCCTCTCCCGCGACCAGATGGACCGGGTCCGCCTGAGCCTAAAAAGCTACGGGTCTTGACCCGGTGCCCCTAACAGGCTGTTGAACCCGGATTTTGCCTTGTCTGAGCTGCGGCTCATGACGTTTTTCAACAGCCTGCTGGAGGGCCGCTTTCAGTCGATCGCCGGGGGGTCAAGCTTGCGAAAGTCACTGTATTCCAGGGCCGCCTTGATAAAATCCCTGAAGAGGGGATGGGGATTCATGGGGCGCGACTTGAACTCGGGGTGGAACTGGCATCCCAAAAACCAGGGATGGTCTTTCAGTTCCACTATCTCCACCAAGTCACCGGAAGGAGAGGTCCCGCTGATGACCAGTCCGCACGACTCGAGCTTGTCGCGCAGCTCGTTGTTGAATTCATAGCGGTGGCGATGGCGCTCTGAGATATTGTCCACGCCGTAGGCGGCGTAAGCCAGGGTATCCGGTTCCAGGCGGCAGGGATAGGCCCCCAGCCGCATGGTTCCCCCCTTATCGGTGTCGGGACTGCGTTTCTGGATGGTCTGGGTTCGGTCGTCAAACCACTCGGTCATCAGGTAGATCACCGGGTAAGGCGTATCGGAATCCATCTCCGAGCTGTGGGCTCCCTGGAGGCCTGCCACGTGGCGGGCAAATTCGATCACCGCAATATGCATTCCGAGACAAATCCCGAAATAGGGAATCTTGTTTTCACGGGCAAAGCGGGCGGCGCAAATCTTGCCGTCGATCCCCCTGGACCCGAAACCTCCCGGAACGAGGATTCCATCCACGCCATCCAGGATCCGGCCGCAGTTTTCGGCGGTGATCGTCTCCGAATCCACGAACCGGAGCTTAACCTTGCAAGCGTGGGGCAATCCCCCGTGCCCCAGGGCCTCGTTGAGACTCTTGTAGGATTCCGTCAGGTCGACATACTTGCCGACGATGGCAATTGTGACCTGGTAACGGGGTGACTTGAAGCGGCGGCAGAGTTTCTCCCAATTTTCCAGCCTGGGGGTCCTGGTCCAGATATTGAGCAGTTCCACTATCTTGTTGTCCAGACCTTCCTTGTGGAAAATAAGAGGTACCTCGTAGATACAGTCCACATCCTTGGCGGTGATCACCGCGTCGGTTCCCACGTTGCAAAACAAGGCTATCTTGGCCTTGATGTCGTCCGGAAGATAGCGATCGGTACGGCACAGCAGGATATCGGGCTGAATGCCGATACTGCGAAGCT
>JALVRI010000063.1 GCA_027031325.1 Desulfobacteraceae bacterium | reverse complement strand
AGGCCAGGCTGGCCGGCCTGCTCGAAGCGATAGAGCGGGACGCGGATGCCTGCATGCCTTTCGACCCGGACTCCTGCTTCCGACTGGAGACCGCCAACCCTTACCTTGAGCCGTTGTTCAGGGCTTACCGCCAAAAGGGCATCCGGATCTGTTTTCAGGATATCACCACCGAGTTCGGCATTCCCTCCTACCGCTGTTTTGTCACAGATGGCAGCGGTGGTATCGTGCAGGGCACAGGGGCCCATCTCGACGGGCGCAAGGCCGTGATATCGGCCCTGACCGAAACCAATTATCCTTTCCCGGCCGGCCCGCCCTCTGCCCCGGGCCTGCCGGATTTGCCCCTGCGCCGCTTCGAAGATCTGCCAAACTTCGACACCAACTGCGCTGAAACCAACCTGGAGCTTGTCACCGGCCAGCTCGAATCCCGGGGTTTCGAACCCCTTTACGTCGACCTGACCCGCAGCGACCTGGGGCTTCCCGTATTCAGAACCCTTGTGCCGGGGCTGGAATGGCTGGGGGAATTCGATCGCTTTTCGACGGTGAGTCCCAGGCTATATAGGAATTATTGCCGCCGCTTTCCTTGAAGGATTACTTTTGGCCAATGCAGGCCTGCCTGGTCAAAAACCGTTCTGTTCGGCGATGGCGGCACGACCGGTGACCACGATTTTGCGCCGCGAAATGTCTTTGAACCCGGATTATGCACTTCAAATGCCTACAATATGTAATTACATTGAATTATTAAATAGTTAGCATGTAATTGTTTCCGGCCCTGCCTTCAGCGGTAAGGTGAAGTTCAAGCGATGAAAGTCTTGAGGCATTTGAAGCCCCAAGGGGCTTGTGATTTTACCGAATCTGCCTGGTTGTCGGGCAGTTGAAGTAGCGAAGCATGTCTGCCTGCCCTCGGCCTCCCATCTTGGCCAAACTCGCCAGCTGCAAAATCCGGGTTGAATTATAGCGCTGAACACCTGTTCCAAGACAGAACTGAAGTTGTCGCCTGGTTTGTTGGCCGTCAAATTGATGGTCCGGTCTGCAGTGATTGACAAAGATATATTATTGGTATACAAAAAGCATTCAAATGGTGATTTTGATTGGACCGTTCAGGTGCAGGATGCCGGCCGGTGCGGATGGAGTAAATATCAAAAGGAGTTTTCTATGATGCAGACAGTAAAGAGCGCAGACGTGATCATCGTCGGAGGCGGCATCATGGGCAGTGCCACGGCCTACTATTTGACCAAGGCCGATCCACGCCTCAAAGTGGTGGTCGTTGAAAAGGACCCGGCCTACCAGTATGCCTCCACAACCTTGTCCATGGCCAACGTCAGGATCCAGTTCAGCCTGAAGGAAAATATCCTTGTTTCCATGTACGCCATGGAAATCCTGGAAAATTTCGAAGACGAAATGGCGGTCGAAGACCGCCGGCCTTCCATTGCCTTTAGGAGGGAGGGAAACCTTTTCATCGTCGATGCAGCCGGTGAAAAGACGGCCCGCCGGGCTTACCGACTTCAGAAAGAGCTTGGCTGTGATATCCATTGGTGGGATCCTGACACGATTTGTAAAAACTACCCGCTTTACCGGATGGAAGGCTATCTGGGAGGGACTTTCGGGCCCGGCGACGGTCACTTCGATGCCTATGGTGTCTTGATGGGCTATCGCGCCAAGGCCAGGGCCCAGGGCGCCCTCTATGTAGAGGGTGAGGTCAGGACCATTGAAGTGGAACGGGGAAAGGTCCGGTCCGTGGTGCTGGCATCGAATGATCGCCTGGCCGCTGCAGCAGTCATAAACTGCGCCGGGGCATGGTGTTGCCAGGTGCTCGAAAACACCAATGTCAAGCTTCCGGTCAAGCCTGTCATGCGCCAGGTTTTTGCCCTTGACAGCGCTGTCAAACCCGAGGCTCCTTTGCCCCTGACGGTTTTGCCTTCCGGGCTCTACTTCAGGACAGAGACCGGCGGATTGATTCTGCTGGGCAAGTCGATGGAGCAAGACCGGGTCGGTTTCGATTTCACCTGGGATGACAAACGCTTTTACGAAGTCCTGTGGCCGGAACTATACGAGTTCGTGCCTGCCTTTGACCGCCTCAAGCTTGTTCGTGGATGGGCCGGGCTGTACGCGGTCAATACCCTTGATGGAAATGCGATTGTCGGCCCCTGGCCCGAGATCGAAGGACTTTTCCTGGCAAACGGTTTTTCCGGCCACGGCCTGCAACAGGCACCGGCAGTCGGGCGCTACTTGAGCGAGCTGATCCTCGATCTGCCCATCAGCCTGGATTTGTCCGTCTTCGACCCGGCCCGCATCCTGGAAAACAAGCCGATTGCTGAAGTCGGCCTGGTTTGATTTTGCTTGCTTGAGGTGGG
>JALVRI010000062.1 GCA_027031325.1 Desulfobacteraceae bacterium | reverse complement strand
GACCGCAAAGGAATGTATGCAAAGGCGCGGGCAGGGCTGATAAGAGGTTTTACCGGGGTGGATGATCCTTACGAGACCCCGGAAGCACCGGAGTTGAAAATTGATACTACCGATAAAACACCGGAGGAGTCAGCCCAGGAGGTTTTGCTCTACCTTGGCCAGAAGGGATACATCTGATGACTTTTACTCCTTGGGAAAATTCATTGGAATGCCGCCCGGCATTGTTGTCGACGGCATTGAGCGCCGCAGCCAAGGCCGGCCGGGAAATTATGGAAGTTTACCAGACAAGCTTCGACGTTGACTATAAGCTTGACAGATCGCCGGTTACCGACGCAGATCGCAGGGCCCATGAAGCCATAGCGAAGGTCCTGGCGGTTTCAGGCTTGCCGATCCTGAGTGAGGAAGGTAAGGACATCCCTTTCGAAAAGCGCAGGTCATGGAAGAATTTCTGGATGGTGGATCCGCTGGATGGAACCAAGGAGTTTATCAACCGTAACGGGGAGTTTACCGTCAACATAGCTCTGGTGGAAGATGGAATCCCCGTCTTGGGAGTTGTCTTTGCCCCGGAGCGGGATATTGTCTACTTTGGTATCCAGGGTCATGGAGCTTACAAGGTGGAAAAGGCGTTTGATTTTTTCCGGAAGGCAGATTTTTTGGAAGCCGGCCCCGGCCCGGCTGCAGTCTTGCCCGGCGGCAATCAAGTGTTCAACAGGATGGTTGGGAAGGAAAGCCCTGCCGAAAGGGCAGAGAAAACAGCAGCGAATGAGGCCCGGCTCAATGCGCTTATCGAAGGTTCTGGCAGCAGACTTCCCATCTTCCCGCAAGGACCTGAAAGGTATACAATTGTAGGCAGCCGTTCCCACGGCGGCCGGGAAATGGAGGAGTACATTGGGCAGATCAGGCGTAAATATGGAGATGTTGTTTTTCTCCCGGCCGGAAGCTCCCTCAAGATCTGCCTGGTGGCCGAGGGAAGTGCCGACCTGTATCCTCGTTTGGGAACGACCATGGAATGGGATACGGCTGCCGGACACGCCGTGGCGGTTGCGGCCGGGGCGATCGTTCATGAATTCGATAAAGACAAACCCTTGTTGTACAACAAGGCTGACCTGCGAAACCCCTGGTTCAGGGTTGAGCGGAAAAACTCCGGGAGCTGAAAGTTGAGGCGAAAACTTGATAAAATACGGGTGCTCGTAATCGGAGGAGCCGGCTACATAGGCAGTCACACGGTGAAGTTGCTCCAGGAGCACGGAGCCCGGGTAACGATCCTGGATAATTTTTCAACCGGCAAGAAGTTTCTGGTCCAGAGCAACGATCTTGTCGAAGGCGACCTCGGCGACAGCCGCCTGACTGACGGGCTTTTCAGTAAAACATCTTATGATGCGGTCATGCATTTTGCCGCCTTTTCGATTGTAGGCGAATCGGTGCAAAATCCATTAAAGTATTACCGTAACAACGTCGGCAAAACGGCCGTTCTTATCGAGTCCATGTTGAAGTACGGAGTAAAGAGATTTGTTTTCTCCTCGACAGCGGCGGTATACGGTGAGCCGGAAGTAACTCCCATTACAGAAGAACATCCACTGCGGCCCAAGAATCCTTACGGGCGATCGAAGGTCATGGTGGAGAACATGTTGTCGGATGTAAGCGCGGCAGCCGGAATGGAATACGTCGCTTTGCGGTACTTCAACGCCGCCGGAGCCGATCCTTCGGCTTCAATCGGCGAGAGCCATGAACCGGAAACTCACCTGATACCGATAATTCTACAGGCCGCCGGTGGGAGGAGAGAGGTGGTCAAACTGTTCGGTACCGATTATCCTACGCCTGACGGAACGTGCATAAGGGATTACATCCATGTCAATGATCTGGCCGATGCACACATCCTGGCGCTGGAGGCCCTTCTGGACGGCAAGGGCAGCGACGTATACAACCTCGGCTGTGGAAAAGGATATTCAGTCAGAGAAGTGATCGACATGGCAAGAAAAGTTACCGGAAAAGAAATCCGGGTCTTGGAAGAAAAACGCCGCGAGGGCGATCCGGCGGTGCTGGTTGCAAGCTCGGACAAAATAAAAAAGGATTTGGGATGGAAACCGGATTATGATAACTTGGAAACAATAATCGAAACGGCCTGGAGGTGGCACGGCAAGGTCAGATAAACCAGAGCGCCGCAGCTTTGCGTTAAGGTTGACATTGATTCTGCATGGCAATATTATCAAACAGCCTTCGGATCGGAACGGAGCTCAAAACCAGGTTCGATATTTGATCAAAACGGCCGCACCGTTTTCTTGGAATAGGACTGGTGTTCTGAAAAATGGGTTTTACCCGGCTTGAACCCCGGGTCCATACAAAAGATCAGCGGCACGAATGAAAAGC
>JALVRI010000061.1 GCA_027031325.1 Desulfobacteraceae bacterium | reverse complement strand
AGCCTTGCGGCGGCCCGCAGGGATTCGGCCGGAATGCCGGTGATCCCTTCCACGAACTCGGGATCGTACTTTTCGACAACTTTACGCAGGGCGTCAAAACCTTCGGTGCGCTGCTCGATAAATTCTTTGTCGAGCAAGCCCTCGTTGATGATGACGTTCATCATGCCGTTGATCCAGGCCACATCGGTCCCCAAATTGGGGCGCAACCACAGGTCGGCAAACCGGGTGAGCTTGATCCGGCGTGGATCGACCACGATCAGCTTGGCACCCTTGAACTTTACGGCCCGCTTGACGTAAGCCGACAGGACGGGATGATTCTCGGTGGTATTGGAACCTGTCACCAGGATGACATCGGACTGTTCGATGTCGGCAATGGTGTTTGTCATGGCACCGGATCCGAAAGCTGCGGCCAGACCGGCCACGGTGGAGGAATGTCAGAGCCGGGCACAGTGGTCTATGTTGTTGGTCTTCAAGACCGCCCGGGCGAATTTATTGGCGATGTAATTTTCCTCGTTGGTCACCCGTGCGGAAGTCAACACTCCGATACTGTCCGATCCGCTCTTTGCCACAATCTCTTTGAGCCGGCCGGCAACCAGGTCAAGGGCCTCGTCCCATTCGGCCTCACGGAACTTACCGTTTTCCTTGATCAGCGGCTTGGTGAGCCTCTTTTCCGAATTTACGAAATCAAAACCGAAGCGTCCCTTGACGCAGAGGCTGCCGAAGTTGGGGGGGCTGTCCTCGACCCCGCTCACCTTGACCACCTGGTTGTCCTTGACGTGCAAAAAGATCTGGCATCCCACCCCGCAATAGGTGCAGGTGGTCTTGACCTTGCTGGTCTCCCAGGGACGCACCCGGTAACGGGCATCCTTTTCCACCAGGGCGCCGACCGGGCAGGCCTGGACACATTCGCCGCAAAAGACGCAATCCGAGTCCTTCAGGGGACGGTCACCGGCGGCGATGATCTTGGAAGACGGTCCCCGGTAACCGAAACTGATGGCATTGTTGACCTGCACCTCGCAACAAGCCTGGACACAACGGCCGCAGAGGATACAGCGGGAAAAATCGCGCACGATGAAGGGGTTGACGTCTTCAATGGGGTAATTGTCAACGGTGGCGTCGAAACGTTCACCCGAAACCTGGTAACGGTAAGCCAGGTCCTGGAGCCGGCAATCGCCCCATACCGGGCACAAGTCGCTGCTGCCGTCTTCTTCCTGGACCCTAAGCTGGAAGGCGGTCCAGTCCTTGTTGTCCGCCCCCCGCACGGCGCAGTTGTGATTTCCCGATGCCAGCATCAACTGGATTATCAGCCTGCGGGCCGCCACCACCTGGGGCGACTCGGTCCGCACAACCATTTTGTCGGCGGCCGGGGTGCAACAGGAAGGAATCAGGTTGCGGGCACCTTCCACTTCCACCACGCAAATCCGGCAGGCACCGGTGGGCTGGGTGCCTTTCAAGTGGCACAAGGTGGGAATCTCGATTCCGTTGCGCCGGGCAACCTCCAGGATGGTTTCATTGTCTTCAAATGTCAGTTCACGGCCGTTGATGGTAATGATTTTATTGGTGGTCATGACAGGATCAGCTCCCTGGCTAAGGATCTGGTGAGAAAAAGACTAAGAAAACATACGCCGAACTTTGTACTCCAGTGTTCTATAAAAACAGAGGTTGTTTGTCAATCGTCACCGCCCGCCCCAACCTGTCCCTTCCTCCCCGGGCCGGACCTGTATCCGGCATACAGCCAAACTCCAAGCAAGCCCCCCAGGGTATCGGCCAACAGGTCCATCACATCGGCGGATCTGCCGGGCACAAAAGACTGATGCCACTCATCGCTCAGGCCGTAAAGTACGGTAGCTCCGAAACTCAACCAACAGGCAAGCCGCAACCGGCCTTCCAGGCCGGGCCTGCTCGCAAAGGCCCTGCACAACAAAACGGCCAGGACGGCGTAGATTGCCCCATGAACGGCCTTGTCCAGGAAAGGCCAAGCTGGAACCTTGACAGGCACCGGGAATGACGACTGAAAAAAAATCAGCCCGCAATAAACAATCGGCGGCATCCAGTAGCGCCCGAAGCCGCCAGGCCGGTTCATCACTCGAAAATTCCCAGGTCAAGACTGCGGCCGGCAATATTTTCAAGCACTTTTTCCCTGAAGCGGGCCGGCTCGACCCCGTAATGGACCTTGCCGTCGAGGGTGCGGACAGAATATGTTCCGGCTTCCTTTTCTCTGGCACCACAGGTAAGCATCAGGGGGATATTGGACAACTGGGCATCCCGGATCTTTTTGTTGAGACTTTCGCTGCGGCGGTCCACCTCGGTTCGCAGCCCGATCCGTTCCAGGTCAGCGGCCACCTGCCCGGCAAAACCCGTCAACTGGTCGT
>JALVRI010000060.1 GCA_027031325.1 Desulfobacteraceae bacterium | reverse complement strand
CGAAGAGCTTTACTATCGACTCAACGTGGTGCCGATTGAGGTTCCGCCCCTGCGGCGGCGTATCGAGGACCTGCCCCAGCTGGTCACACTTTTCATCAAGGAGGCGGCTCAGAACACCCGCAGCAAGGCCAAAAAGATATCACCCCAAGCCCTGAAGTTACTGTCGAGTTATCCCTGGCCCGGTAACGTACGTGAGCTCAAAAATCTGGTTGAACGGTTGATGATCATGATTTCCGATCCGGTGATAGAGCCGGAGCATCTTCCCCGGCCCTACAATCCCGAGGCCGGAGAAACGGGTGATCTGCTGGACAATACCCTTTTTGCCATCGAAGACCTCAAAAGCGCCAAGCAGGCCTTTGAAAAATGTTACATCGAGAAGAAGCTGGCCGAGAACGAAAACAATATTTCCAAGACGGCCAAGGCCATTGGGGTTGAACGCAGCTACCTTTACAAGAAGTTGAAGAAAATGGAGCAGCAGGCGGATTAAGAGCTTGCCGTCTTCTTTTCCTTCCAGAGTCTCAAAGACAGTCACCGGAATGCGGATAATAAGCGGTAAATTCAAAGGGCGCCGCCTGCATGGCATACCCGGCAATTCGATCCGGCCCACCTCGGACCGGGTCAGAGAAGCCCTGTTCAATATTCTCGGCCGTAAATGCCGTCAGGCGGTGGTACTCGATCTTTTTGCCGGGACGGGAGCCTTGGGACTGGAGGCCGTAAGCCGGGGGGCAAAGGAGGTGGTCTTCGTAGACAAGTCCAGCCGGGCGCTGGACCTGATCCGTAAAAACATCGCCCTTTGCGGGATTGCCGGACAAGCGTGCGTTTTGAAATGGGACATTTCCAGGAGCCTTGCCTGTCTTGGCCGTTGCGGGCGGCTTTTTGATCTGGTGTTCATCGATCCGCCTTACGCCACTGACTTGGCGGCCAAGACCTTGTACCATCTGGAGGCCCAACCGGTTTTGGGTTGCGGATCCCAAATAGTGATTGAGCATGCCAGGGACAATCCGCCCGATTCACTGAGCCAGTCTTTCCAATTGGTTTCACGGCGAACTTATGGCGGAACCGGTCTTTCATTCGTGAGATACACCGGCCGGGCCGGATAACCTTATGTGATTCGGATTAATATTGCCGGGGTGGCGACCCGTCGCTTGTCCCGGGCAATCGTGACAAGCGGGCATAAAAAAACCCGCCGGCAAGGTGAAGTTCCAGCGGTGATAAATCATCAGGCATTTGAAGCCGCAAGGGGCTTGTGATTTTACCGAATCTGCTTTGTTGGAGGATAGTTGAAGTACTAGAGCAGGTCTGCCTGCCCTCGGCCTCGCATCTTCGGTAAACTCGCCAGCTGTAAAATCCGGGTTAAAAATTGTCATTTAGCTCCGATTGTGCTAGCCTGACGAAGACTCGTTTTTCAATAAAAATATTATTTCAGGAGATGAGTTGGCGTTTTTCCCCATGACAATGACTTGTTGAACTTAATTTCTCTCAGTGCAGACCGGTTGATTCCTTCTCCCTTTTCCCCCGGCATTTTGTTTGTTCTCCTGAAGTATCAGCAGCCTGTTAGATACCCTGGTTAGTGAGAATACTTTCAGCCATGGACTTGAAGACCAAGATCAGAGCCTTGTTGACCCTGGATGATCCGGGCCTGCAAGCCACTTCGGAGCAGAAACAGAGGGCTTTCACGGCCCTGATCGACACGCTTTACCGCCAGGCGACTGTTTGTATCACGGCCACTGTAATCAACGCTTCCATTTTGATTTATATCAGTTACGATGTGGTCTCTTCAGGCCCACTGTTCTTTTGGGCGGCGCTGATGGCCGGCGGGGTGATCTTCAGGATTCTTGCGGCCCTGCGCTACAAGAACAGGCGTGGACATGATTCGCCCTTGAGACTGTATCGCCTGATGCTGGCCAGTATCATCTTTATCGGTTTTGCCTGGGGCATGGCGGTTGTTTGCCTGATTCCCAAGGCAGGTCCCAGCGATCACGCTCTTTTCGTCGTTATTGTCCTGTGCGGCATGGCGGCCGGTGCTTTGGGCGGCCTGGCGGTACCCCTTTCGGCCTACCTGGGATTCAGCCTGCCGACCCTTTTGGCCGTTGTTATTCGTTTCGCTTTTTTGAACCATCCACTCCACCTGGCGGTAACGGGGGTAACCATCCTCTTTTTGTCTTTTACGACTGTGATTGCCTTTAAAATCAACCGTAACCGTTACCGCCTGCAACTGATGAAAGATATTTTTGAAGAGGGGGTAGCCGAACAAACCTCGAGGCTGAAAACGGTAAACCAGGAGCTGGAAAACAAGATCGATGCACTCCAGAACGCCCATTTGATGCTCGAGCAGGAAAGGGACCGGCTGGAGACGATCACCGGAAACATCGGGGCCGGCTTGGCCGTCATATCGCGTGATTACAAGATACTCTGGGCCAACCGGGTCCTGAAGGACATGTTCGGAGACAAGATAGAAGGCCGAAAGTGTTTCACCAACTTCCAATTGAGCCGGGAAACCTGTCCCGAATGTGGTGTGGCCAGGATTTTCGATGGCGAGGGAAAAGTAATTCACGAACAGCCCGGCCTTGATACCACCGGAAAAAAGATGTGGCTTCAAATCATTGCCACACCGATCAAGGACGCTCACGAAAACGTGACCGCCGCCCTGGAACTGGTTTTACCCATAACCGACAAGAAGGAGGCCGAAGCTCTTCAAGAAAGAATGGCCCGGGAACTCGAGCAGGTTCGCAAGATCGAAGCCATTGCCACCCTGGCCGGAGGAATTGCCCACCAGTTCAACAATGCCCTGACGGCGGTGGTAGGCAATATCGAGTTGCTCCAACTGGACTATGGCCATGACGAAAACTTGAACAGTTACCTCCAGCCGATCCTGGAAAGTGCCGCCAGGATGACCGAGTGGACCAGACAGCTTCTGGCTTATGCCGAAGGCGGCAAGTACCGGCCGCGTACCGTCTGCCTGGTTGACTTTATAAATGAGACCCTGCCCCTGTTGAGACACGCCATCGATCAAAAGATAGAAATATTGGCCGATCTGGAAAAATCGGAGTGCCAAGCGCAAAATTGCAAGGTGCACATAGACCTGGCCCAGATGCAAATGGTTTTGTCTTCGATCGTGGCCAATGCCGCCGAAGCCATAGATGGTAAGGGTACAATCAAAATTTCGTGTAAGGATTGCCTGGGTGAGGACCCACTGCCCGGCATGGATCAGGACCGTTATGTGTGCCTGAGCGTGGAGGACAACGGGCGGGGAATGGATGAAGCAACCCGCAAACGGGTTTTCGAGCCTTTTTTTACCACCAAGTTTTACGGCCGCGGCCTGGGAATGGCGGCGGTCTACGGAATTGTCAAGCATCATGGAGGATATATAACCATAGAGTCTGAAAGTGGAAAGGGAACAACGGTAAATCTTTTCCTGCCCAAAGCCAAGGATGATGAACAGCAAACGGGGCAGGTGGCGCAGGTTTTGGCCGGAACCGGTCGTATCCTTTTGATCGAGGACGAGGAACTGGTGAGGGAGATCAATCAGGCCTTGCTGGAAAGGCTGGGATACGAAGTGGTAACGGCCGTAGACGGGTCCCAGGCCCTGGATCTGGTTAAAAATAGTGCTCAAAAGTACGACTTGGCCCTTCTGGACATCAAGCTGCCCGACATCGATGGTGCCGCCCTTTTTCCCATGCTGCGCAAACAGTGCCCCGACATGAAGGTGATAGTTTGCAGTGGCTATGCCCTTGACGGGCCTACCCAGGCCATCCTTGATGCCGGCGCAGAAGATTTCATCCAAAAACCCTTCTCGATGGCCGATATTGCCGCCAAGATCGAGAAGGTTCTGCGTTTCGGCACGGATTCGAGCTGATCCGTGCCGGGGGTCAAGCCCGATCACAGCGTCTTGAGGTAGAGTGCGACTCCAGGTGACTGGGAGCGTCGCTCTGCAAAGAGGCCTGTCCTTTCTTCTTCGAAGCCAAACCGCAGATACAGGTCCCTCAGCCTGGGATTGTTGGTCAGGGATATGAAGCGCCGGTAACCGTTACGGGCCATTTCGGCCATGAAGGAACTGAGGGTGAACAGGCCGATCCGCTGGTTGCGGAAGCGGGTTGAGATGGCCAAAGCGCCGATTTCCACCGTTTCAGGATCGATTTCTTTTTTTTCGACACAACCGACCACGATGCCGTCGATGAGGGTAACATAAAAATTTTCATGCCGGGCCTGAAGGTAAGCCTTGGTGCGGGGTTTGAGAAATCCTTCATTGCGGTAAAGCTTCAGGATTCCGTCGATGATGTCAATCTCAGCCGATGAAGCCACCCTGGTAAAGGATTCGGTGAAATTGTTGGCAATCAAGGTTCCCGTACCCTCGATGGAAAACAATTCGTTACGGATGGTATGCTTGCCGGCCGGCAGGATGTGAACCCGTTCGTAGTTCCCCTCTTCTATTTTACGGCAGATTCTCTCCAGGATACCCCTGAAATTCGTATTGGCGATCAGGTTGCCGTAAGCTGTAAGCGTTTTGCGGGTATCATTGGTTGTAAGGGCATTGATACGCTCACCACGGGTGTCCACAAGGTATTTGCGTTCGATGAAAATCAGTTTGTGGACGTGAGCCTCATGGTCAAGCACAAAACTGTAGAAATCGGTATCAGCGGGCACCCTGACTATGCGCGTGTCGGGCAGGCGTCCGACCAGCTTGGCCACGGTTTTCTGGTTCGCGAAACGGATGGGTATATTGTGATAGAGGGATGTTTCGATTTTCTGGCGGCAAAGAAACTTGAGGTCGGCCACGATGGAGTCGAAATGGTCCCATAGTATTCCTTGTCGGCAGGCCACGCATACCCGCTTGCCCGCGAGGGCCCGGGAATATTCCTTGATATACAATCTAGCCATTTCATCCAAGTCCAACCGGCCGTATCGTCACCGGAACGGGCTTTTGGTATCCAGGCCCGCTTGTGTAGCTTGCCGCCGTTGCAGGAATGGATTCGGGGCGCTTGGAAGTTTTGCCCGTTGGCTAAGGAAATTAGATCCTGGAGGCGGCCCCGGACCATGATCACTTAGCATAGTATTTGCGTTCATGGCAAGAAAGGTCGAATGGGATGCGGACGGACATATTGCTTGCAATTTTGCAGATAGTATTAAAGTATTAGTATGTTAGGGCTCAAAGCCACACTAGGTCCGGATTTTGCGGCCGGCTGGTTCGGCGAAGATGCGAGGCGGAGGGCAGGCAAAGGCATTGGAAGTGCATAATCCGGGCTAAGTACTCCACCTGCCAGCCCCAAGAGCTAAGGATGTGGTTGTGACTGAAATTTCAAAGTCAAATTCCACCAAGTCCCACCGGCCTTCCGAGTTGCAACCCGACCTTTCCGGCGGACCGGAAAAGGACGCCGGTCTCAATTACTGGCGCAAGAGGATTTTGACGGGTATCCTGGCGACCGGTATCAGCCTGTCGATGCTTGGTTTCGTGCCGGCATTTATATTGGCGTACAGGAAGCATTTTTGGGGGCTTATCGGGCTTGATCTGGTTGTGTTTGTTGCAGTCGGGCTGGTCTTTTTGTATCGCCACCGGATCGATTTCAGAATCCAATCGGCCTTTATTGTGATTGCCATGTATATCGTTGCCGTGGTGGTGATTCTTTACGTGGGGTTTTTGAGCGGAGGACCGGCCTGGATATTTTGCGTTCCGGTTGTGGCTGCCCTCTTGTTGGGGTATCGGGCGGCGCTTATTTCGCTGGTGATAAACGGGCTGACTCTTTTGGCATTGGGCTGGGGCGTTTACGCGGGGCTCTGGGCAAAAGGCCAGCCGTTTTTCCCTTCCCTTGAACAGGCTGCCGCCGCCTGGGGCAACTTCATGCTGCTGAATGTTATTGCGGCCCTGTCGGCTGCTATTATGGTCCGCGGACTTGAAGCCAGTGCCGAAGGTCACCGGCGCATGTTGAGAAAGTACCTTCGCGGCAAGGGGGCTTTGCGGGAAAGCGAAGCCCGCTATCGCCTTCTGGCGGAAACCATCCGGGACGTCATCTTGACCATGGGACTTGATTTGCGGATTACTTTCGTCAACCCGGCTGTATCTTCCCTTCTGGGTCGCAGGCCGGAAGAAATTCTGGACATGCCGCTTTCAGAACTGATAGCTCCTTCCAGCCTCAGCATGGCGACCGAAGTTTTCAATGGCCTTTTGAGAAAAGCTGAATCAGCAAGGGGTGAAAACTTCTCGGTTACCCTGGAAATAGAACTAAAACACAAATCAGGATCAAGCGTCTGGACGGAAATGACCATATCCCCCATGATCGGAAGCGATGGCCAGGTCAGGGGCCTTGTGGGAGTGGCCCGGGATATAACCGATCGTCTGGCGGTTCAGAAGGAAAAAGAACGTTTGCAGGAGAGGCTCAACCGCTCTCGTAAAATGGAAGCCCTGGGGATGCTGGCAGGAGGTGTCGCCCATGATTTGAACAACGTCCTTTCGGGTATTGTCAGCTACCCGGACATGCTCCTTATGGACCTGCCTGCCGACAGCCCGTTACGGCGGCCCATCGAGACCATCAGGGAATCAGGTTTAAAGGCCGCCGCCATAGTCCAGGACCTGTTGACCCTGGCTCGCCGGGGAGTGGTTACCAGGCAGCCGGTCGATCTGAACTCCCTGGTTCTGGACTATCTGGCCTCGCCGGAACATGCCAAGCTGATATCACTTTACCCCCAGGTGATAATCGAAAGCCGGCTGGAAGAGAACCTGCCCATGATCATGGGCTCTGAGATCCATCTTAAAAAGTCGATCATGAATCTTGTTTCCAATGCCGTGGAAGCGCTGGAGGGCCCTGGAAAAGTCCGTCTTGAAACCGAATCCAGGAAATTGGCCGCAACCCACGATGGATACCAGCAGATCCGGCCTGGAAACTACGTTGTTCTCAGGGTTTCGGATCAGGGGGCCGGCATTGATCCAGAGGATTTGAAACATATTTTCGAACCTTTCTTCACCCGTAAAAAAATGGGACGCAGCGGAACCGGTCTGGGTATGGCCGTGGTTTGGGGTACGATCCAGGATCACAAGGGTTTTATCGATGTCAAAAGCCGTCCGGGAAAAGGCACGCTGATCGAGCTGTTTTTCCCTGTTGACCGCAACCAGGTCGATTCCGGCTCGAGTGAAGAGGTAACCCTGGAGCGTAACAAGTTGATCGGTGCCGGTGAAAAGATCATGGTC
The DNA here is from genome assembly GCA_027031325.1 of Desulfobacteraceae bacterium. GTDB lineage: Bacteria > Desulfobacterota > Desulfobacteria > Desulfobacterales > Desulfosarcinaceae > JALVQM01. The sequence continues at coordinate 157 of JALVRI010000060.1, read as the reverse complement.
GTGGACGACATGAGCGATCAGCGTAAGCTATGCAAAAAAATGCTGGAAGATCTCAATTATGAAGTGGTAACCGCTGCTTCGGGCGGGGCGGCGGTTGAATACCTGAAAAAGGAACCGGTGGACCTGGTTATTCTCGATATGATCATGGACCGGGAAA